>NZ_JPFY01000001.1:0-4031 GCF_000722755.1 Streptococcus mitis
CCGCTGTATAGGCGCCTGCTTCCCCTATCGCAAACTGGGTCAAGCCCTTGACAACGCTCTGAGTCTGCCCTATGGGAATCATGATGGCACTCGCCGTCACAAAGATATTCCCAACATCATGATACAGCTTGTCATTCCCCATGAAAAGCGTATCTCTGATGGGATTTCCTGCTTTAGTCTGAATATCCCCTGCATTCCCAAGTTTGATATCCTGATCAGCCTCATACATATTAGAAGCCCCATAGGCTGTTGTCCCAAGACCCACTATACCGCCTGCAACAACTAAAGGAGTCGCAGAGCCCAATGTAACTACGATGGCTGTCACTCCGACAATGATAGTCAATGCGCTAACAGCCATGTCTTTCCAACCCTTATCTGATCGAGCCAAGGCTTCAAAACGGACCTTGTCTCGCTCCTGAGCTGCTTGTACACGCTCAACGCGACTCTCCATCTGCTGGGTCGCCTGTTTGTAGGCTATCGCAAAGCGTTGAACAGACTTGAGTTTGGCAAAATCTCCTGACTGATAAGTCCCTACAGTTCGTGTCTTACCTGCATGTTCTGTTATCAAGGCCTTGGTCGCAGCTAGAAGTTCCTTAAAGGCGACCAAATCTTGACTCGCATGGTTACTCTCGTACTGAGTGATGGAGGTATCCAAGTTCTTGAGCTGGTTCATGAGGAAGTTATAGTTCATGACTGTACTGGTATGACTGCTTCCTTCGTAGCTCACCAAGTCTGAAATCTTGTCCTTGGTCGTGTTCAAGATCTCAATCTCACTCTTCAAATCGTCCCGTGAGCTCTTTAAAGCACTATGAAGGTTTGTAAATACCTTACTTGGAAGCTTTGTATGAAGATCACCATCAATCTGGTAGTAACCATCCTTGTACAGCAGGAGGTTAGTTGAGTAGTCATTCATCAGGTTGACCAGAGTCTGAAGAAGAGTCCCATGCACCTCTACTAGGTAACGGCGCATACTCGAGATGGCCTGACCTTGGAGATTTTGATTGTTGATGAAGTCTGTCATGGCCTTGTTTAGGCTCGCAACGGACTCTCCCCAAGCATTTATCGTTTTTTGACTTTCCACCTGAACAGAGGTAATATCATCAAATTTTATATTGTAACTCATGGCACCTCCCTACTGCAAACCAGGAAACATGTTTTGACCCAGGACACTATCTGTCCGATACATCTCTTTCCCTGTGCCTGCCATCAAAGCGATATCTGTCTCCAGCAAGGTCGCATAGGTCTTCACCAGCGAGTGGAGCTCATTGAATTGTTCCTGATACAAGTCCAATCCTTTCGATGTAGCTGTCGTATTAAAACTTGGTTTCCCAACTCCTGCCAAACTAGCCTTGGCTTTAGACAGGCTACCGATGTGCGAGTTAAACAGAACCTCGGATAATTGAATCGTTCCATACATGGCCTTACCCCTCCTTCGTATGTAGCAGCTTCTCGATGGAATTTTCCAAACTATTCTTCAAACTCTGAAGACAGCCAATAAGGCCATTTTCTTCAATCTTTTGATTTTCCAACCTAGTGATTTCATCACAGATGGCATCATAGAAGGTATTCATCTCCGTTTGAAAACTCGTGTAGTCACTGGAGAAGCTTTCCCACTGCTTGGTGAAATCATCCTTTTGTTTGCCTTGCCAAGTAGGCTGATAATTTTTCCTAATAATCTTTTTTTAGTATAATAAACCTTTTTTTGAATTTCCCCTACAGACTTCTTGGCCGTGCGAAGACGTTCCAACTGTTCATCGATAGTCGTAATCCGTGATTGGGCAGAGGAGATGCTGGTGGAGTAGGCATTCACTCTACCTTGAAGATAATAGATTTGATCATAGTCTATTTGCCCCATGTATTAGCCTCCTAGTTCATTTACTTCATTCAACTCAGCAACATTTCCTTTAGGAATCTCTGTCTGATCTATAACCGCAGCAATATTTTCCAACATGAGGTCATTATCCTCATCACTATAACCCTCTTGAACTACCTTAAAAATATCTTCGTCATTGAAGTAGATAAGGCTATCGCCTACCATCCCTTCGGGATAGAGGCAAGCCCCGTAGTCAAAACGATAGATATCTCCTTTGACTGGTGCTACAATCACACGAGCAATGATGAGCATCTTTTTGGTACTTCCTTTTAAAAATATTAGCGAGTGTAAATGGGAGGATTATCCTTCATTATTTCTTCTCCTAACTCTGTATTGCTTGATATCAGATCAAAAGGACAATCAGAGTCTATTTTATGACTCGCAATTTTTTTAGAAATCTTCTCAAAAAGAAGTAGCTCATTTTGAGAGTCATCAGAATCTATGACTAGTAAGTAACTACTTTCTTCTTTCACTAGTATCTTTACGAAAAAGACATTATTAACTGAAGGAATTTCCTTAAAAATATTTGAAAGCTTTTTTTCAATCAACGTTGTATCCTCAATTGGCTTTCCAAAAAGTATTTTACGTGAATTGATTAAAGATAATATCGATTCTATATAATCTTTGTCCATAAAAACACTGATTTCACAAGGATTCAATACAACATATTTTACAGGTGAATTACGTTCTAGAAATTTATAAATATATACTATATCTACTTTGGCGAACTTAACACTTTTATTAAATAATGAACTAGATAAATTGATAGATTCAAAATCAGTAAATATAGGCAAATACTGTCTACCATCGCTACCATTTAATGTGATTAGAATATCAGAGCTATCAATTGTAGTAAAAGGTACCAACAAATATGATTTTGAAAGAGCAATAGCAAATTTCTTCCAGTCTGACTCCCTGTTATTTTCTTTATATATATTATATAAAAGATTCAAATCTAACATTAACTTCCTCATTCTTCTAATAAAGCATCAATTCTATTTAATAATGACGAAAATTGAGTATTACATTTTGTCATATATGTAGCATCAGAATCAAGAATATAAAAATCCGATAAACCGTCTCTTGGGAAAAACATACTTTTGTACATTTTTCGAAGTTTCTCTATACATTCATTTGGGAGTTCAGGATTTTCTATATTTTGTATGATTGCTATCATATTTTTAAGCGTCCCTATAAAATAATTAACATTATGACGCTGCTTATGTTCTGATAGAATCCCTAATAAGTCAATTAACAATTCTATTAGTTCTTCTTTGAAATTTACCATCACCTTATTCCTCCTAGATGTGTTGTATTATTAAGAATTCCATCAATAGTCCAGGGTTTATTGATAAATATCTGTTCTTTGCCACCAATATATACTCCTCCTTGAGATCCTGTAGGACCTTCATAATAGACGGTACCTTTTGGGAACTTAGTAGCATAGATATCAGTCAATTCTGATGTACCTGTTAAGACTCCTGTATCCCTATCAATCCACTGAGGTTTAACTGCGGACTCTATCCTAACTTTTATTACTGACTCAGGGATATCCCTTGTATAATATTGTCCTAAAGGACTGTCAGAATTTCCTGCTCTAAAAAAGACCGTATCCTCTTCTAATATTTTCACATTATATTTACCGCTAGCGAAACTTTTAGCTGCAGTTTCATTAATTTCTAGTAGTGGCCCAGAATTTTCAATCATATTGTAACTATATTCTCTTGGATTGGTGGACACCTTATTGAGACTAAACTTGCTGGCTGCTGAGGAGACCGCATAACCTCCTACGATATTCCCGATAAAGTTTGCGGTTTGGGCATCTTCTTCGCTTCCACCTAGGAGCTTGGTCCCATGATAGGCAACCTGACCCGCTGTATAGGCACCGGCTTCCCCTATCGCAAACTGGGTCAAGCCCTTGACAGCGCTCTGAGTCTGCCCTATGGGAATCATGATGGCACTCGCTGTCACAAAGACATTCCCAACATCATGATACAGCTTGTCATTCCCCATGAAAAGCGTATCTCGGATGAGATTATAGGATTTCGTATGGGCATCCCCTGCATTTCCAAGTTGGATGTTATGAATCCCTTCCCCTGCATTAGACGCCCCATAAGCCGCTGTTCCAATTCCTGCGGTTAAGCCAGCCCCAACAACC
>NZ_JPFY01000002.1:0-4667 GCF_000722755.1 Streptococcus mitis
GACTGCTTCCTTCGTAGCTCACCAAGTCTGAAATCTTGTCCTTGGTCGTGTTCAAGAGCTCAATCTCACCCTTCAAATCGTCCCGTGAACTCTTTAAAGCACTATGAAGGTTTGTAAATACCTTACTTGGAAGCTTTGTATGAAGATCACCATCAATCTGGTAGTAACCATCCTTGTACAGTAGGAGATTGGTTGAGTAGTCATTCATCAGGTTGACCAGAGTCTGAAGGAGAGTCCCATGCACCTCTACTAGGTAGGTGCGCATACTCGAGATGGCCTGACCTTGGAGATTTTGATTGTTGATGAAGTCTGTCATGGCCTTGTTTAGGCTCGCAACGGACTCTCCCCAAGCATTTATCGTTTTTTGACTTTCCACCTGAACAGAGGTGATATCATCAAATTTTATATTATAACTCATAGCACCTCCCTACTGCAAACCAGAAAACAGTGTTTGTCCCAATACAGTATCTGTACGGGCCAACTCTTTTCCTGTAGCGGACATCAAGGCGATGTCTGTTCCCAACAAGGACGTATAGCTCGTCATCAACTGATAGAGCTCATTGAATTGTTTTTGATATAGGTTCAATCCTTCTTCATTATACCACAAAAAGAGAGCGTCTTTCGCTCCCTTTATTACTCCGGTAATTCTACCTTCAAGCTCATATCCGTCGGTTGTAATACCTTCTGAACGGCAGCAAGAAAGGCTAGTCCATTATCAGATGGAGAATATTGGAAGGTAATATGGATGACTTTTTTGTCAAACTTATCACCGTATCGTTCTACATACTGCTTGCTTTCGAGGAAGTAGATATAGTTATTGAGTTTTTCTTGAAGTTTCAAGAGATGCTCTTCTTCTAATGACTCTATCCATTTATTCTCATCAATCAACAACAACTCTAGATGATCATCAGAGACCCCCATAGCATCGATGCTTGTAACATCTAGTTCAATTTTCTCAACTGTTTTAATAGTTTTTACTACCTTTGGTGGATTGTCGTATTTTTCCTTGAATTCCTTAAGAATCTTCTCTACCTTTTCCACCTCATAAGACTTGAAAGAAGGGATTGATTTAATATTTCCAATTAATCGACTGTAATATCCACTAGTTTTTAACTCGTTAGGAAGTTTTTCTATTGTATCAAGTATAAGAGGAACTAATTTTCTTGTATCAATTTCAAAAGGAAGAGGTTTATATTCCGACAGAATGAAATCTTGAAGTAATAAATATTCTGTGACTTGCCATATTTTCTTTTCATCAATACTTAAAGAGAACTCTTTTAATATCTCAAATGTCCTTTTCTCTATATCTTTATCACCTTCTACATATAGAGGGAATAAACAATATTCCATCAACACCTGAATATCAGTGTATTCCGTTATCATTGAATTGCGTTGTTGAAAACGATACCTAATATCCTCTCCAAGAAATGCTTCTGCTTCTTTCCCTTCCTTCATTATTTCACGATAGTCTTTTACAAAATTTTGATAATCTTTAGGCTCTGGTATTTCAAATTTTTTCATTTATTTACTCCATTGGTTAATTCTAAAAATTCCTTCAACTTGCTCAATTATATTAGTGCCAGGTTTATAGACACGTGGATTTTTGATTTCATAGTATCCTTGACGTTCAATCGCAGATAGAAAGTCATCGTAAGAATGCCCCTTCATATCAATTGACGGCATAAGTAGTTCGCTGTTTAAAACCGTTAAATAATCTTTTTAAAAATCTAGTCCCATTATACCACAAAAAGAGAGCGTTTCCGCTCTCTTTATTACTCTGGCAATTCTACCTTCAAACTCATATCTGTAGGCTGCAACACTTTCTGAACCGCAGCAAGAAAGGCTAGTCCATTATCCGATGGAGAATACTGGAAGGTAATATGGATGACTTTTTTTTCAAACTTATCGCCATATCTCTCCACATACTGCTTGCTTTCGAGGAAATAGATGTAGTTGTTAAGTTTTTCTTGAAGCTTCAACAAGTGTTCTTCTTCCAGAGATTCTATCCATTTATTCTCATCAATCAACAACAACTCTAGATGGTCATCTGAAACACCCATCGCATCGATGCTTGTAACGTCTAGTTCAATTTTCTCAACTGTTTTAATGGTTTCTACTACCTTAGGGGGATTGTAGTATTTTTCCTTGAATTCCTTAAGAATCTTCTCTACCTTTTCTTCATCACACTGCCTGTATAATGGACTACGGTCTAATACATTACATAGTCTTTCATAGGTATAAGTACGTTTCTGCTCATCCGATAATTTTGAAATGCTTTCTATAATATTTCTTACCAATTCATCTGTTTCAATAACAAAGGGAAGATTAGAATATTCAGTTAAAAACCAGTTTTGAATAGAGATATAATCAGTTACCTTATCTAATTTGACTAAGTCAATCGATAAGCTAAAATCCTTCAAGATGTCAAAAGTTCTTCTTGCTATATCCTCATCACCTTCTACATACAGAGGGAATAAGCAATATTCCATCAATACGCTAATGTCTGTACTGTCAAGTTCATAAGAATCTCGTTGCCGAAAACGATACTTAGTTTCTGTTCCTAGAAATGTTTCTGCTTCTTTCCCTTCCTTCATCACCTCTAGATAATGTTTGACAAAATATTTATAATTCTCTTTATTTTTCAATTTATATGCCTGCATTTATTTACTCCATTGATTTATTCTGAAAATTCCTTCAATTTGCTCAATTTTATTAGTGCCTGGTTTATAGACACGTGGATTTTTGATTTCATAGTATCCTTGACGTTCAATAGCGGATAGAAAATCACCGTAAGAATGCCCCGTTGTGTCAATCGTTGGCATAAGTAGTTCGCTCTCAGACATATGAATGTCAGAACCAGCCCAGGTTTTGGCACCTGGAATATTTAAGGATGAAGAACCAGGCGTATCCCCATTTGGGAATTGTATCCAGCCTTTTTTATCCATATTCTTGACAAGTTCCGGACTGTACTCGTATTGAAACATACCTGTATCATATGTATCATCTCCAACTCCTTTGACTCTCGCAATCTCATGACCTGATTTCAGGTTTCCACTCTCATCATACAAGAGAGTAGAATCTTCTACAACACTCGTCACAAAGTTACCTTGACCAACATCTCCCCCAGTTACTCGTCCAATAGAAGAACCTTTTTCACCAAAAGCAAAATTTTTAACACTCTTTCCATTTACAACAGAAGAGGCTCCACCTTCTAAATAGGGCTGCTTAATAGCTTCTTTGTAGGTTTCTGGATAATCGTACTGTCTAGCTTCATACATCTTGTAAAAGGTTTCTTTATTTGGGACCGCCCCTTCTTTAACAGCACGTTCCGCATACATATCAAAAGTTTCCTTGAAGGATGCCTGTTTCTCTGGTGTATTCCAGTCTATTTCTTTACTTGCAAGCTCTTTGAATTTTGCAAAGGTTGCTTTTTTGATTTCTGGTGACACATGTTCAATGGAAATATCCGATGTTTTTTGAGAGATAATCTCAATTCGAGTTCCTGGTTCAATTTTAGTGCCACCTGTAAAGCGACCTTTTCCTTCACCTACGATAGTACCGCCATGTTTTGATAGATTATCCAGAATATCTTGGCGTTTAATGGTTAAACCATCTTTTGCAGTCGTGTAATCTTGAATACGAATTTTTCCAGTTTTATCTACACCGACAGCTTTTAATTGGATACGTTGAATTTCATCTGCTGCATTACGTGTCTCAACGGTTATCCTAGTCTCGACATCTTTGAAATTTGTCTTGAAGTCATCAATCTTTGTAGTTAAAAACTCTCTGTAGTTAGCAAAATTTTGTTCAGATACGTTATTTTTCAGTTTATTGAGACTAAACTTGCTGGCTGCTGAAGCTACCGCATAGCCACCTACGATATTCCCGATAAAGTTTGCGGTTTGAGCGTCTTCCTCACTACCACCTAGGAGCTTAGTCCCATGATAGGCAACCTGACCCGCTGTATAGGCACCGGCTTCCCCTATCGCAAACTGAGTCAAGCCCTTGACAACGCTCTGAGTCTGCCCTATGGGAATCATGATGGCACTCGCCGTCACAAAGACATTCCCAACATCATGATACAGCTTGTCATTCCCCATGAAAAGCGTATCTCTGATGGGATTTCCTGCTTTAGTCTGAATATCCCCTGCATTCCCAAGTTTGATATCCTGATCAGCCTCATACATATTAGAAGCCCCATAGGCTGTTGTCCCAAGACCCACTATACCGCCTGCAACAACTAAAGGAGTCGCAGAGCCCAATGTAACTACGATGGCTGTCACTCCGACAATGATAGTCAATGCGCTAACAGCCATGTCTTTCCAACCCTTATCTGATCGAGCCAAGGCTTCAAAACGGACCTTGTCTCGCTCCTGAGCTGCTTGTACACGCTCAACGCGACTCTCCATCTGCTGGGTCGCCTGTTTGTAGGCTATCGCAAAGCGTTGAACAGACTTGAGTTTGGCAAAATCTCCTGACTGATAAGTCCCTACAGTTCGTGTCTTACCTGCATGTTCTGTTATCAAGGCCTTGGTCGCAGCTAGAAGTTCCTTAAAGGCGACCAAATCTTGACTCGCATGGTTACTCTCGTACTGAGTGATGGAGGTATCCAAGTTCTTGAGCTGGTTCATGAGGAAGTTATAGTTCATGACTGTACTGGTATGACT
>NZ_JPFY01000003.1:0-462 GCF_000722755.1 Streptococcus mitis
AATTCGAGATCTATTTTTGACTATCTTAAAGTCAGACCAAGATTTGAAAACTGTTGTACTGGTCACCAAATCCGGTCAGGTCATTTCTACAGATGATAGTGTGCAAATGAAAACCTCCTCTGATATGATGGCTGAAGATTGGTATCAAAAGGCCATTCATCAGGGGGATAAGCCAGTTTTGACACCAGCTCGTAAATCAGATAGTCAGTGGGTCATTTCTGTCACTCAGGAACTTGTTGATGTAAAGGGAGCCAATCTGGGTGTGCTTCGTTTGGATATTTCATATGAAACTCTGGAAGCCTATCTTAACCAACTCCAGTTGGGGCAGCAGGGCTTTGCCTTTATCATCAATGAAAACCATGAATTTGTTTATCATCCTCAACACACAGTCTATAGCTCAGCTAGTGAAATGGAGGCTATGAAACCCTACATCGAGACAGGGCAGGGCTACACTCCAGATCA
>NZ_JPFY01000004.1:0-6672 GCF_000722755.1 Streptococcus mitis
CGAAGGGATGGTAGGCGATAGCCTTATCTACTTCAATGACGAAGATATTTTTAAGGAGTTCAAGAGGGTTATAGTGATGAGGATAATGACCTCATGTTGGAAAATATTGCTGCGGTTATAGATCAGACAGAGATTCCTAAAGGAAATGTTGCTGAGTTGAATGAAGTAAATGAACTAGGAGGCTAATACATGGGGCAAATAGACTATGATCAAATCTATTATCTTCAAGGTAGAGTGAATTGCCTACTCCACCAGCATCTCCTCTGCCCAATCACGGATTACGACTATCGATGAGCAGTTGGAACGTCTTCGCACGGCCAAGAAGTCTGTAGGGAAATTCAAAAAAGGTTTATTATACTAAAAAAAGATTATTAGGAAAATTATCAGCCTACTTGGCAAGGCAAACAAAAGGATGATTTCACCAAGCAGTGGGAAAGCTTCTCCAGTGACTACACGAGTTTTCAAACGGAGATGAATACCTTCTATGATGCCATCTGTGATGAAATCACTAGGTTGGAAAATCAAAAGATTGAAGAAAATGGCCTTATTGGCTGTCTTCAGAGTTTGAAGAATAGTTTGGAAAATTCCATCGAGAAGCTGCTACATACGAAGGAGGGGTAAGGCCATGTATGGAACGATTCAATTATCCGAGGTTCTGTTTAACTCGCACATCGGTAGCCTGTCTAAAGCCAAGGCTAGTTTGGCAGGAGTTGGGAAACCAAGTTTTAATACGACAGCTACATCGAAAGGATTGGACTTGTATCAGGAACAATTCAATGAGCTCCACTCGCTGGTGAAGACCTATGCGACCTTGCTGGAGACAGATATCGCTTTGATGGCAGGCACAGGGAAAGAGATGTATCGGACAGATAGTGTCCTGGGTCAAAACATGTTTCCTGGTTTGCAGTAGGGAGGTGCCATGAGTTACAATATAAAATTTGATGATATTACCTCTGTTCAGGTGGAAAGTCAAAAAACGATAAATGCTTGGGGAGAGTCCGTTGCGAGCCTAAACAAGGCCATGACAGACTTCATCAACAATCAAAATCTCCAAGGTCAGGCCATCTCGAGTATGCGCCGTTACCTAGTAGAGGTGCATGGGACTCTTCTTCAGACTCTGGTCAACCTGATGAATGACTACTCAACTAACCTCCTGCTGTACAAGGATGGTTACTACCAGATTGATGGTGATCTTCATACAAAGCTTCCAAGTAAGGTATTTACAAACCTTCATAGTGCTTTAAAGAGCTCACGGGACGATTTGAAGAGTGAGATTGAGATCTTGAACACGACCAAGGACAAGATTTCAGACTTGGTGAGCTACGAAGGAAGCAGTCATACCAGTACAGTCATGAACTATAACTTCCTCATGAACCAGCTCAAGAACTTGGATACCTCCATCACTCAGTACGAGAGTAACCATGCGAGTCAAGATTTGGTCGCCTTTAAGGAACTTCTAGCTGCGACCAAGGCCTTGATAACAGAACATGCAGGTAAGACACGAACTGTAGGGACTTATCAGTCAGGAGATTTTGCCAAACTCAAGTCTGTTCAACGCTTTGCGATAGCCTACAAACAGGCGACCCAGCAGATGGAGAGTCGCGTTGAGCGTGTACAAGCAGCTCAGGAGCGAGACAGGGTCCGTTTGAAGCCTTGGCTCGATCAGATAAGGGTTGGAAAGACATGGCTGTTAGCGCATTGACTATCATTGTCGGAGTGACAGCCATCGTAGTTACATTGGGCTCTGCGACTCCTTTAGTTGTTGCAGGCGGTATAGTGGGTCTTGGGACAACAGCCTATGGGGCTTCTAATATGTATGAGGCTGATCAGGATATCAAACTTGGGAATGCAGGGGATATTCAGACTAAAGCAGGAAATCCCATCAGAGATACGCTTTTCATGGGGAATGACAAGCTGTATCATGATGTTGGGAATATCTTTGTGACGGCGAGTGCTATCATGATTCCCATAGGGCAGACTCAGAGCGTTGTCAAGGGGGTGACCCAGTTTGCGATAGGGGAAGCAGGCGCCTATACAGCGGGTCAGGTAGCCTATCATGGGACTAAGCTCCTAGGTGGTAGTGAGGAAGACGCTCAAACCGCAAACTTTATCGGGAATATCGTAGGAGGCTATGCGGTAGCTTCAGCAGCCAGCAAGTTTAGTCTCAATAAGGTGGAAACTCCACAGGCTAAACCAACAACATCTCCAATAAAAAATATGCCATTGGAAGAGTATGAAATGTATCGGACGAAGAGTGTTATCAACCCTGACTCGGATACAATGACATTAGGTAAATATGAACCTACAATTAGACCTGACGGGACTCAAGATTGGAGTACACCTGGTCCAAATTCATACATCAGCAAGGCTGGAGATACCACTTACTTTAGCTTAGGGGATGATTGGAATAAATTGACGGAGGTCTATCATTTAGATAGCCGTGGAGAACAAATGTTTGAAGCATTTAATAAGCCAGCATTGGATGATGCAGTTGCGCAAGGCAAGACTATTCGATTTTCTCATGATCCACGTTTAAAAATTTATGAAAAATCAGCCTTGAGATGGGAATGGGATTATTTACGAGCACAACATGGATATAAAGATATAGATTTTATAGGAGGATATTGGTATGCAGACAAATAGTATGTTAGAACAAGCAAGAGAAACTCGAAAGAAAATTAGGAAAGTTTTTATGGATAAAGTTGATACTATTGCAGCTTATGATATAGTTGATGAACCAAATCATCAAATGTTTAAATTGAATTTTGCAGCTTATGATTACTTTTGGATTCAATTTAGTTACGATAATGATTTATGCGGATTCTCTATTATTTTAAATGATCAATTTGGCGTATCGCTTGAAAGCGAAATGCGTAGCTATATGGGAACCACGGATTGGGATAGTTATTTAAAAGAGATCATGGCAGAGATTGAGCTACGCATTCCCGATAAGTTTTTAAAAGCTAAGGGTTGGTTGTAAAACTTGTTTAAACTATAGTTTTACAAAGATGCTTGATACCAGATTGATTCAAGCAATCATACAAAGCTTCCAAGTAAGGTATTTACAAACCTTCATAGTGCTTTAAAGAGCTCACGGGACGATTTGAAGAGTGAGATTGAGATCTTGAACACGACCAAGGACAAGATTTCAGACTTGGTGAGCTACGAAGGAAGCAGTCATACCAGTACAGTCATGAACTATAACTTCCTCATGAACCAGCTCAAGAACTTGGATACCTCCATCACTCAGTACGAGAGTAACCATGCGAGTCAAGATTTGGTCGCCTTTAAGGAACTTCTAGCTGCGACCAAGGCCTTGATAACAGAACATGCAGGTAAGACACGAACTGTAGGGACTTATCAGTCAGGAGATTTTGCCAAACTCAAGTCTGTTCAACGCTTTGCGATAGCCTACAAACAGGCGACCCAGCAGATGGAGAGTCGCGTTGAGCGTGTACAAGCAGCTCAGGAGCGAGACAGGGTCCGTTTGAAGCCTTGGCTCGATCAGATAAGGGTTGGAAAGACATGGCTGTTAGCGCATTGACTATCATTGTCGGAGTGACAGCCATCGTAGTTACATTGGGCTCTGCGACTCCTTTAGTTGTTGCAGGCGGTATAGTGGGTCTTGGGACAACAGCCTATGGGGCTTCTAATATGTATGAGGCTGATCAGGATATCAAACTTGGGAATGCAGGGGATATTCAGACTAAAGCAGGAAATCCCATCAGAGATACGCTTTTCATGGGGAATGACAAGCTGTATCATGATATTGGGAATGTCTTTGTGACGGCGAGTGCCATCATGATTCCCATAGGGCAGACCCAGAGCGTTGTCAAGGGGGTGACCCAGTTTGCGATAGGGGAAGCCGGTGCCTATACAGCTGGTCAGGTTGCCTATCATGGGACTAAGCTCCTAGGTGGAAGTGAGGAAGACGCCCAAACCGCAAACTTTATCGGGAATATAGTAGGAGGCTATGTGGCTTCCTCAGCAGCCAGCAAGTTTAGTTTGAATAAGGTGAAAACTCAGTTCTCTACGGAATGGAATGAATATCTAAATGAATTTCCAAAAAATGGGTTAACCCAGTCAGAGATAAATAATATCATTGAAGTTGATCCTGATATTGAAAAAGGCATTGTACGTCCTAATCCACAAGATTATTTACCAATGGAGTATTTGGAACAGCATAAAAAATTATTTGATGATGGAGTTGCAGCCTTTGTGAAAGATGACTTCTTCATCCAGAAATTTGGTAATTTTGGTCGAGAAGATGGAGCTTTTGTTTTTCCAAAAGATGTAGCAAAGGCTATGATTAAAGAGGCGGATGGAAATCCAAGGAAGTTAGAGGCTTTATTGGGGCTTGATGAGGGAAGTCTAGGAGACTCTCCTAAAATGGTACTTCCGCAGGAAGTACATAATTACAGAATTCCTGATGGAAATGAGGGAGGATCACGTGCCAATCCACAGTGGCGACCAGGAGGAAAAACATACCCTGGAGGAGTTCCTGAAGCAGTAATCGACCCAGTTCCAAAAGATAAGTTAACATTAGTAGACATTTGGTAAGCAACAAAGGAGATAAGAATGGAATCAATTTATGTAAGTCAAAAAGATATGCTGGAAATCTGTCAAGATGGTGATAAGTATTTCTTGCGTTATCCAACTTTTAATATTACCTGCCCAGAAGTGGTTCAAGAAATCCCAAAAGAAGCTGCCGATAGCTATATTTCGGGAGAACATACTGGCAAAGAGTTGATGAATTATGCGCAGTATGGTTTTTGGAAATCAAAAAAGCAATATACACAAGATGAATCTAGTAAACTTTTCATTGAGAATAATCCTTCCTTTATTCTAAAAAATCCCAAAAATAGTCGTCGTCTTTTTTCAGCAGAAGAGTTTACTCAAATTGTTATCCAAGCCATCGCTTCAAAATTGAAACCTAGCGAACTTGATGCAATTGGTATAGTTGATAGTCATTTAGAGCTTCTTTTGGTGGATCCAGTTGGCTGGGAGGAAGAGATAGAAGCAGTCCATTTGGAAATTCTGCAAGAAAAAATTAATAATTACATTCACTTCCTCGAAAGCAAGCAGTATGTGGAACGATACGGTGATAAGTTTGACAAAAAAGTCATCCATATTACCTTCCAATACTCTCCATCTGATAATGGACTAGCCTTTCTTGCAGAGGTTCAGAAAGTGTTGCAGCCTACAGATATGAGTTTTAAGATAGAATTGCCAGAGTAATAAAGAGAGCGGAAACGCTCTCTTTTTGTGGTATAATGAAGAAGGATTGAACCTATATCAAAAACAATTCAATGAGCTCTATCAGTTGATGACGAGCTATACGTCCTTGTTGGGAACAGACATCGCCTTGATGTCCGCTACAGGAAAAGAGTTGGCCCGTACAGATACAGTATTGGGACAAACACTGTTTTCTGGCTTGCAGTAGGGAGGTTCTATGAGTTACAAGATAAAATTTGATGATATTACCTCTGTTCAAGTGGAAAGTCAAAAGACGATGAATGCTTGGGAAGAGGCCATCGCTAGTCTAAATAAGGCTATGAGTGACTTCATCAACAATCAAAATCTCCAAGGTCAGGCCATCTCGAGTATGCGCAATTACCTAGTAGAGGTGCATGGGACTCTTCTTCAAACTCTGGTCAACCTGATGAATGACTACTCAACTAACCTCCTGCTGTACAAGGATGGTTACTACCAGATTGATGGTGATCTTCATACAAAGCTTCCAAGTAAGGTATTTACAAACCTTCATAGTGCTTTAAAGAGCTCACGGGACGATTTGAAGAGTGAGATTGAGATCTTGAACACGACCAAGGACAAGATTTCAGACTTGGTGAGCTACGAAGGAAGCAGTCATACCAGTACAGTCATGAACTATAACTTCCTCATGAACCAGCTCAAGAACTTGGATACCTCCATCACTCAGTACGAGAGTAACCATGCGAGTCAAGATTTGGTCGCCTTTAAGGAACTTCTAGCTGCGACCAAGGCCTTGATAACAGAACATGCAGGTAAGACACGAACTGTAGGGACTTATCAGTCAGGAGATTTTGCCAAACTCAAGTCTGTTCAACGCTTTGCGATAGCCTACAAACAGGCGACCCAGCAGATGGAGAGTCGCGTTGAGCGTGTACAAGCAGCTCAGGAGCGAGACAGGGTCCGTTTGAAGCCTTGGCTCGATCAGATAAGGGTTGGAAAGACATGGCTGTTAGCGCATTGACTATCATTGTCGGAGTGACAGCCATCGTAGTTACATTGGGCTCTGCGACTCCTTTAGTTGTTGCAGGCGGTATAGTGGGTCTTGGGACAACAGCCTATGGGGCTTCTAATATGTATGAGGCTGATCAGGATATCAAACTTGGGAATGCAGGGGATATTCAGACTAAAGCAGGAAATCCCATCAGAGATACGCTTTTCATGGGGAATGACAAGCTGTATCATGATATTGGGAATGTCTTTGTGACGGCGAGTGCCATCATGATTCCCATAGGGCAGACTCAGAGCGTTGTCAAGGGCTTGACTCAGTTTGCGATAGGGGAAGCCGGTGCCTATACAGCGGGTCAGGTTGCCTATCATGGGACTAAGCTCCTAGGTGGAAGTGAGGAAGACGCTCAAACCGCAAACTTTATCGGGAATATCGTAGGAGGTTATGCGCGT
>NZ_JPFY01000005.1:0-412 GCF_000722755.1 Streptococcus mitis
GAGAATTTTGCTATACTGATACTAGTAAGTGACAAAGGAGAGAAGCATGACCTACACAATCTTAATCGTAGAAGATGAATATCTGGTAAGACAAGGCTTGACTAAACTGGTCAATGTAGCAGCCTACGATATGGAAATCATCGGTCAAGCTGAAAATGGAAGACAGGCTTGGGAATTGATACAAAAACAGGTTCCAGATATCATTTTAACCGATATCAACATGCCTCAGCTAAATGGCATCCAGTTGGCCAGTCTGGTCCGAGAAACCTATCCTCAGGTTCATTTGGTCTTTTTAACTGGTTACGATGATTTTGATTATGCTCTGTCTGCTGTCAAACTCGGTGTGGATGACTACCTGCTTAAGCCCTTTTCTCGTCAGGATATTGAGGAAATGTTGGGGAAAATCAAAGCA
>NZ_JPFY01000006.1:0-13105 GCF_000722755.1 Streptococcus mitis
CCCAATGTAACTACGATGGCTGTCACTCCGACAATGATAGTCAATGCGCTAACAGCCATGTCTTTCCAACCCTTATCTGATCGAGCCAAGGCTTCAAAACGGACCTTGTCCCGCTCCTGAGCTGCTTGTACACGCTCAACACGACTCTCCATCTGCTGGGTCGCCTGTTTGTAAGCTATCGCAAAGCGTTGAACAGACTGGAGTTTGGCAAAATCTCCTGACTGATAAGTCCCTACAGTTCGTGTCTTACCTGCATGTTCTGTTATCAAGGCCTTGGTCGCAGCTAGAAGTTCCTTAAAGGCGACCAAATCTTGACTCGCATGGTTACTCTCGTACTGAGTGATGGAGGTATCCAAGTTCTTGAGCTGGTTCATGAGGAAGTTATAGTTCATGACTGTACTGGTATGACTGCTTCCTTCGTAGCTCACCAAGTCTGAAATCTTGTCCTTGGTCGTGTTCAAGATCTCAATCTCACCCTTCAAATCGTCCCGTGAACTCTTTAAAGCACTATGAAGGTTTGTAAATACCTTACTTGGAAGCTTTGTATGAAGATCACCATCAATCTGGTAGTAACCATCCTTGTACAGTAGGAGATTGGTTGAGTAGTCATTCATCAGGTTGACCAGAGTCTGAAGGAGAGTCCCATGCACCTCTACTAGGTAGGTGCGCATACTCGAGATGGCCTGACCTTGGAGATTCTCACTTAATGTAAAAACAGGAACTTGCCTATAACTAAAAGTGAATAAACAAGTTCCTTACAAGCTATTTTAATGGCGATAAAGCATCAAAAAATTACTTTTCAATAGAATTTAAAAAGTTATCGATGTCTTGGCCTTCTAAACTCTTGATCTTAACTCCCTGATCTTTAAAGATTCCTAAAGGTGTTTCGACTATTTTTAAGACTTCAATGTCTTTTCGGCTAATCTCTTTTGCCCATTCTAATTTGTTTATCTGCTTGAATCCCAACTCATCCTTTATTTGATTTTGGTTGGCGCTTGGTATTATTTCAAACCAATCTTTCTCAACATTCCTTCGAATCATCCCACTACTAACATGAAAAGAATGCCCCTTATATTGAATCTCATAATGAATACTGTATAGATAGTCTAGCTCTTCCATCTTGACTTTTTTTGTAAATACATTATCAGATATCCTCCCCCAAGGACTTATATAATTTTGAAAATCTTTAAATTTAACACGACTATATAAAATTACTTCATGCTTGTTCTCATATTCCGCTTCAAATTTGTTTTGTTTATAAATTGCGTACATTACTATCCCTCATTCCAATACTATCCAGCCTTTATCTTTAGTAAAACCGTATTGTTTCATAACTTTACCAGTTTTACTTTCAAAAACGCTTATCATATCTCCATTCTTAAATACATGTTCTTCCATCAATTTATACTCCGGTAATATGATATTCTTAGAACCTGTAAAACCTCGACCTGTAAAAGGATAACTTGCATTATCAAGTTCACCAAATGGAATATCTAGCTTATCTGCTTCATCCAAGAAAAATGATATCTTCGCATAGGTCTTGGTTTTTTCTAAGTCAAAAGGAGTGTTAGGATAATCTAATCGATTCCCTTCAACTATTTCTGGAAGAGTAGTTAATGATTTTGAATGCTCATCAACCGAGACAAAACCTGCAAAAGAATTACGTTCTCCGCTGAGATATGATTCAACAAACTCTGTAGGTATCGTTTTATTCATCTTGGTTTTAGGAGCTGGTATACCAATCTCTTTGCGAACAGCTTTGACAAAGGCATCTGTTTTAGCTGATAAAGTCGTATCTGCATCTACTAAGTTCGAAAAGTCCTCCAGGCTATAACCCGCCTTATTGATTTTAGCTTTTATTTCTGGAGATGTATATAGTTCTAGATTTGATAATCGATTACTATTCAGAGTGTATTTTTTTGTATTCGTAGAAAAGGCATCTTTCACCTTATTGAGACTAAACTTGCTGGTTGCTGAAGAGACCGCATAACCTCCTAAGATATTCCCGATAAAGTTTGCGGTTTGAGCGTCTTCCTCACTTCCACCTAGGAGCTTGGTCCCGTGATAGGCAACCTGACCCGCTGTATAGGCACCGGCTTCCCCTATCGCAAACTGGGTCAAGCCCTTGACAACGCTCTGAGTCTGCCCTATGGGAATCATGATGGAACTCGCTGTCACAAAGATCCCACCAACCTGATGATACAGCTTGTCATTCCCCATGAAAAGCGTATCTCGGATGAGATTATAGGATTTCGTATGGGCATCCCCTGCATTTCCAAGTTGGATATTATGAATCCCTTCCCCTGCATTAGACGCCCCATAAGCCGCTGTTCCAAGTCCTGCGGTTAAGCCAGCCCCAACAACCAAGGGTGTCGCTGCCCCCATAGTTGCCCAAATCGCTAAAGCACCAATCGCAACGGTCACCACACCAATCGCCAGGTCTTTCCAACCGTTCTTGGCTCGATCCTCCGCAGCCAAGGCCTCAAAACGAGCCTTGTCTCTCTCCTGGGCAGCTTGTACGCGTTCAACACGACTCTCCATCTGCTTGGTCGCCTGTTGGTAGGCTATCGCAAAGCGTTGGACAGACTGGAGTTTGGCGAAATCACCCGACTGATAAGTCCCTACAGTCCGTGTCTTCCCTGCATGTTCTGCTATCAAGGCCTTAGTCGCCGACAAGAGTTCCTTAAAGGCAACCAAATCCTGACTCGCATGATTACTTTCATACTGGATGATCGAGTTGTCCAAGTTCTTGACCTGATTCATGAGAAAGTTATAGTTCATGACCGTACTGGTATGACTGCTTCCTGAATAGCTCACCAAGTCTGAAATCTTGTCCTTAGTCGTGTTCAAGAGCTCAATCTCACTCTTTAGATTGTCACGTGAACTCTTTAAATCACTATGTAATCGTGTAAACACCTGACCTGGTAACTTTGCATGATTGCTTGAATCAATTTGATAGTAGCCATCCTTGTACAGTAGGAGATTAGTTGAGTAGTCATTCATCAGGTTGACCAGAGTTTGAAGAAGAGTCCCATGCACCTCTACTAGGTAATTGCGCATACTCGAGATGGCCTGACCTTGGAGATTTTGATTGTTGATGAAGTCACTCATAGCCTTATTTAGACTAGCGATGGCCTCTTCCCAAGCATTCATCGTCTTTTGACTTTCCACTTGAACAGAGGTAATATCATCAAATTTTATCTTGTAACTCATAGAACCTCCCTACTGCAAGCCAGAAAACAGTGTTTGTCCCAATACTGTATCTGTACGGGCCAACTCTTTTCCTGTAGCTGCCATCAAGGCGATGTCTGTTCCCAATAAGGACGTATAGCTCGTCATCAACTGATAGAGCTCATTGAATTGTTTTTGATATAGGTTCACTCCTTCTTCATTATACCACAAAAAGAGAGCGTCTTTCGCTCCCTTTATTACTCCGGTAATTCTACCTTCAAGCTCATATCCGTATTCTGCAATGTCTTCTGAACAGTTGCTAGGAGTGCTAAACTGTTATCAGATGGAGAATACTGGAATGTGATATGGATGACTTTTTGGTCAAAGTTATCTCCATATCGTTCCACATACTGTTTGCTTTCGAGAAAATGAATATAATTGTTTATTTTTTCTTGCAGAATTTTTAGATGAACTGCTTCTATTTCTTCCTCCCAGCCAATTGGATCCACAAGGAGTAACTCTAAATGACTATCTACAACACCAATAGAGTCTAGTTCGCTAGGTTTCAGTTTTGAAACGATAACTTGTGTGACGATTTGATTAAATTCTTCAGGAGAAAATATTTTTTGGTTATCAGATAAATCATTAAAAATTAGATCAGGATTATTTCGTATAAAAATTTTGTCTGACTCTTCTTGTGTATATTGCTTTTTTGATTTCCAAAAACCATATTGCGCATAATTCATTAACTCTTTACCAGTATGTTCTCCCGACATATAGCTATCGGCAGCTTCTTTGGGGATTTCTTGAACCACTTCTGGCATGGTAATATTAAAAGTTGGATAACGTAAAAAATACTTATCCCCATCTTGACAGATTTCCAACATGTCTTTTTGGCTTAAATAAATAGTTTCCATTCTCATCTCCTTTGTTGTTTACCAAATATCTACTAATGTTACCTTATCTTTTGGAACCGGGTCTATTACTGCTTCAGGAACTCCTCCAGGGTATGTTTTCCCTCCTGGTCGCCACTGTGGATTAGCACGTGATCCTCCCTCATTTCCATCAGGAATTCTGTAATTATGTACTTCCTGCGGAAGAACCAGTTTAGGAGAGTCTCCTAAACTTCCCTCATCCAATCCCAATAAAGCCTCTAATTTTCTCGGATTTCCATCAGCCTCTTTAATCATGGCCTTTGCTACATCTTTTGGAAAACAAAAGCTCCATCTTCTCGACCAAAATTACCAAATTTCTGGATGAAGAAATCATCTTTTACAAAGGCTGCAACTCCATTATCAAATAATTCCTTGTGAGCCTGTCTGTATTCTTTAGGAAGATATTTCCGAGGGTTAGGTCTAAATACGCCATCATCAGGATTAGGACTTATTCTAAGAATCTCATCTACTTGATTTTTATCAACTTCAATTTTTGGGAATTCATTTAAATATTCATTCCATTCCGTAGAGAACTGAGTTTTCACCTTATTGAGACTAAACTTGCTGGCTGCTGAGGAGGCCGCATAACCTCCTACGATATTCCCGATAAAGTTTGCGGTTTGGGCGTCTTCCTCACTTCCACCTAGGAGCTTAGTCCCATGATAGGCAACCTGACCCGCTGTATAGGCACCGGCTTCCCCTATCGCAAACTGAGTCAAGCCCTTGACAACGCTCTGAGTCTGCCCTATGGGAATCATGATGGCACTCGCCGTCACAAAGACATTCCCAATATCATGATACAGCTTGTCATTCCCCATGAAAAGCGTATCTCTGATGGGATTTCCTGCTTTAGTCTGAATATCCCCTGCATTCCCAAGTTTGATATCCTGATCAGCCTCATACATATTAGAAGCCCCATAGGCTGTTGTCCCAAGACCCACTATACCGCCTGCAACAACTAAAGGAGTCGCAGAGCCCAATGTAACTACGATGGCTGTCACTCCGACAATGATAGTCAATGCGCTAACAGCCATGTCTTTCCAACCCTTATCTGATCGAGCCAAGGCTTCAAAACGGACCTTGTCTCGCTCCTGAGCTGCTTGTACACGCTCAACGCGACTCTCCATCTGCTGGGTCGCCTGTTTGTAGGCTATCGCAAAGCGTTGAACAGACTTGAGTTTGGCAAAATCTCCTGACTGATAAGTCCCTACAGTTCGTGTCTTACCTGCATGTTCTGTTATCAAGGCCTTGGTCGCAGCTAGAAGTTCCTTAAAGGCGACCAAATCTTGACTCGCATGGTTACTCTCGTACTGAGTGATGGAGGTATTCAAGTTCTTGACCTGATTCATGAGAAAGTTATAGTTCATGACCGTACTGGTATGACTACTTCCTGAATAGCTCACCAAGTCTGAAATCTTGTCCTTAGTCGTGTTCAAGAGCTCAATCTCACTCTTTAGATTGTCACGTGAACTCTTTAAGTCACTATGAAGGTTTGTAAATACCTTACTTGGAAGCTTTGTATGAAGATCACCATCAATCTGGTAGTAACCATCCTTGTACAGTAGGAGGTTAGTTGAGTAGTCATTCATCAGGTTGACCAGAGTTTGAAGAAGAGTCCCATGCACCTCTACTAGGTAATTGCGCATACTCGAGATGGCCTGACCTTGGAGATTTTGATTGTTGATGAAGTCGCTCATAGCCTTATTTAGACTAGCGATGGCCTCTTCCCAAGCATTCATCGTCTTTTGACTTTCCACTTGAACAGAGGTAATATCATCAAATTTTATCTTGTAACTCATAGAACCTCCCTACTGCAAGCCAGAAAACAGTGTTTGTCCCAATACAGTATCTGTACGGGCCAACTCTTTTCCTGTAGCGGACATCAAGGCGATGTCTGTTCCCAATAAGGACGTATAGCTCGTCACCAGCTGGTGGAGTTCATTAAATTGTTTTTGATATAGGTTCACTCCTTCTTCATTATACCACAAAAAGAGAGCGTTTCCGCTCTCTTTATTACTCTGGCAATTCTATCTTAAAACTCATATCTGTAGGCTGCAACACTTTCTGAACCTCTGCAAGAAAGGCTAGTCCATTATCAGATGGAGAGTATTGGAAGGTAATATGGATGACTTTTTTGTCAAACTTATCACCGTATCGTTCCACATACTGCTTGCTTTCGAGGAAGTAGATGTAGTTGTTGAGTTTTTCTTGAAGTTTCAAAAGATGTTCTTCTTCCAAAGACTCTATCCATTTGTATTCATCAATCAACAACAACTCTAGATGGTCATCAGAAACACCCATAGCATCGATGCTTGTAACGTCTAGTTCAATTGTCTCAGCTGTTTTAATGGTTTCTACTACCTTAGGGGGATTGTAGTATTTTTCCTTGAATTCCTTAAGAATCTTCTCTACCTTTTCTTCATCACACTGTCTGTATAATGGACTACGGTCTAATACATTACAGAGTCTTTCATAGGTATAAGTACGTTTCTGCTCATCTGATAATTTTGAAATACTTTCTATAATATTTCTTACTAACTCATCTGTTTCAATAACAAAGGGAAGGCTTGTATATCTTCTTAAACGACTGCCTTGCATCGAAATATAATCAGTTACCTTATCTAATTTGACTAGGTCAACTGATAAGCTAAAATATTTCAAGATATTAAAGGTTCTGCGCGCTATATCCCTATCCCCTTCCACATACAAAGGATATAAGCAATATTCTATCAATACTCCAATATCTGTACTATCAAGTTCATAAGAATCTCGTTGTCGAAAACAATACCTAGCTTCCGTCCCTAGAAAAACTTCAGCTTCTTTCCCTTCTTTCATTATTTCACGATAGTCTTTTACAAAATTTTGATAATTTTCTTTATTTTTCAATTTATATGTCTTCATTTAGTTACTCCATTGGTTAATTCTGCCTATTTTTAGCTATTTACTCCGTCTATTGTTGAATGATGGTATTAAAACTTTGTCTTATTATAGCATAAAATAAATACAAAAAAATAAAATGGGGAACTTAAGGAAAAAGAAAACCACCTGAAAAACTATCAGATGGTAAACTTTTCAGCCATGAACGGACTAATAAGTTTCTTAGAATGTTAGTTCTGCGATAACTTCTGCAACATTTCAGGAGAAATTGGGTCCACAAGAACATACTTGGCATCCAGCATATAGATTCCCTCAGTCAACGACTCTAAGAACTGACGATAAGGAACTTCGGCTAGTTTTTCCCCATCGGCTGTCATTATAAATAGTCGTGCAACTGCAACCTTACTTCCTCGATACTCTTGTAAATATTGAGGTTCTAGCTCTGGTTGAGCCGGTAAGATTGTTCGCCCTTCACTATTTAGATAATTGATAGGGATAATGATGTCCTCTCCATTTTGCTCTACTTTAAAAACTTGTTGCTCAGAGTAATAAGCATTTAGCTGTTGGGTAAAGCGCAAACGCTGGTCATAACTATTTAAGAGTTGATCATCCGGCACATGGATAATCTGCCCTAGGTAAAGTTCATTGATGTAAATAGGACGTTTCACTCCCATAACTTCTACTATAGGATGAACTTTTACTTCCTTAGTCAATTCTGAGAGAGCTGATAAGAAAATATCTGTGAAATGAAAATCAAGAATGGAATCTTTATCATAGTCCACGCCATCATGTTCACACACTCTTACATCTAAAAGAACCAGCAATGTTTTCAAGAACATCAAGGCCCCAGTCCAGTCAGAAGCTGTCGCCAAATCTGGAACAGATACCTGATAGGCTTGACCATCAAAAGATAGACGGAACCCTAGACTAGACTTCTCTTTGACCCCAAACTGAACAGAATGGAAATCCGAAATAAGAGAGTCTGCAGATGGCTTTAATCCTGCATCCTTAGCGGAAACGCTGTAACATTCAAAAAGTTCTGCTTGAAGCACCTCACCAATTCTTAGTGATTGGTTGCTTTTTATTGTAAAATTAACTGATTTCATATTTTTCTCCTTCGGTCTACTGGCAAATCCTTTCTACGACGTAGAATCGTTACTTCGCTGACAGGGATTTTTCCTGATGCATACGTAATATGACCGTACTTATCATCCATCAATGACGCGCCATCTGCTATATTGTTTTCATTTAAAAATTCTTTATCAGAAACCAATATTCGCACATAAGAATCAGGTGCTGTAAAATCATCATCTCCATGCTTGTGACCAGCAATTGCAAATTCCTGACCTTTATATAGGACACGATCATAAACGCTATATCTTTGCGTAACTTCACTATAAGACAGGAACTTCCCGTATAACCCTTCATAATCACCAGATTCATAGAAACTATAGGGAACGTAGCCCTCTTCCAACATCGCTGGAGCTTTTGATAGAAGAATATATCCATTTATATAATTCACAAAATTAGAATATACTTTATCTTCATAAACTAGATATTCTTTATCCATTTTATCCCTCCACGTATTCCATTATACCATATTTATTGACCCTACCAACTAATACTTCTTCTCCTCCGACATTTAGATACAATTTAGAGCCTTCCTTGAGTCTACTTCTATTTGAATGACGATATTCTGGAACCAAAAACTCATCTGAATCTGATTTTATAAAGCCATTTCCACTAGCAGGGTCTATTGCTTTATAAGGCTTACCTGTATCGCTATTCATCAAAACATTACCTTTTGCATCTATTAAATTCCCATCCATATCTCCATATGGGATTTTAATATAACCCGTCTCATCAGTAGTATACTCTAAACGAAGATATGCATCTGTTTTTAGCTTCAAATTACCATTCTGATCACGTACTGCAACCCTATTGCCATTTGCATCAATCATAGTTTCAACAAATGGTGATCCCTCATAGTCCAATCGTAATCCTTCTACAGCTTCCCTGATATTAGTAATATTTTTCACATCCGAACGTTTGGCTACATAGCCACCCGCTGTTGCTTTTTTCCTATCAAATAGCCAAACCTCATCTTCAATAGGCATAATCTTTTGCATGACGGTTGAATCGTTTGGATACGGAATTGTATTACGAATATCAATCATCATATCATATTCAGACTGTGTCATTTTGGTCACATGCGTATTCCTTAGTCGATTAAATTCATCCCAAGAAACACCATACTCTTTTAATTTTTGGTCAATGATTGCTCGAGTTGTTGATTGACTTGGTGATGGATTCGCTGTTCCCTTCACCCTCGGAAGTTCCCGACTAACTAATGGGGATTTGTTTAAGCCTTGTTGGAGTTTCTCCTTCGCCAGATACTGGTCAAAGTTACTGGATTCCCTCGCAAGTTTACTTTCTTTCAGATTCTTCAGAATCTGCTCTCGGTTATACTTCGGTGCTTCGACCTCTACTTTCACCTTATTGAGACTAAACTTGCTGGCTGCTGAGGAGACCACATAACCTCCTACGATATTCCCGATAAAGTTTGCGGTTTGGGCATCTTCCTCACTTCCACCTAGGAGCTTGGTCCCATGATAGGCAACCTGACCTGCTGTATAGGCGCCGGCTTCCCCTATCGCAAACTGGGTCAAGCCCTTGACAGCGCTCTGAGTCTGCCCTATGGGAATCATGATGGCACTCGCTGTCACAAAGACATTCCCAACATCATGATACAGCTTGTCATTCCCCATGAAAAGCGTATCTCGGATGAGATTATAGGATTTCGTATGGGCATCCCCTGCATTTCCAAGTTGGATGTTATGAATCCCTTCCGCTGCATTAGACGCCCCATAAGCAAACGACCCCAGTCCTGCGGTTAAGCCAGCCCCAACAACCAAGGGTGTCGCAAAACCCATGCTTCCTACAATCGCAAGAATACTAAACGCAACGGTCACCACACCAATAGCTAGGTCTTTCCAACCGTTCTTGGCTCGATCCTCCGCAGCCAAGGCTTCAAAACGAGCCTTGTCCCGCTCCTGAGCAGCTTGTACGCGTTCAACACGACTCTCCATCTGCTTGGTTGCCTGTTTGTAGGCAATCGCAAAGCGTTGGACAGACTGGAGTTTAGCGAAATCACCCGACTGATAAGTCCCTACAGTCCGTGTCTTCCCTGCATGCTCTGCGATCAAGGCCTTGGTCGCCGACAAGAGTTCCTTAAAGGCAACCAAATCCTGACTCGCATGATTACTTTCATACTGGATGATCGAGTTGTCCAAGTTCTTGACCTGATTCATGAGAAAGTTATAGTTCATGACCGTACTGGTATGACTGCTTCCTGAATAGCTCACCAAGTCTGAAATCTTGTCCTTGGTCGTGTTCAAGACCTCAATCTCACTCTTCAAATCGTCCCGTGAGCTCTTCAAATCACTATGAAGGGTTGTAAACACCTGACCTGGTAACTTTGCATGATTGCTTTAATCAATTTGATAGTAACCATCCTTGTACAGTAGGAGATTAGTTGAGTAGTCATTCATCAGGTTAACCAGAGTTTGAAGAAGAGTCCCATGCACCTCTACTAGGTAACTGCGCATACTCGAGATGGCCTGACCTTGGAGATTTTCACTTAATGTAAAAACAGGAACTTGCTTACAACTAACAGTGTATAAACAAGTTCCTTACAAGCTATTTCAATGGTGAAACATAATCATCTGGAAGCTTACCTCTCCAGTCAATCCATTTTTTTTCCGCAAGTGGAATTAATGTCTCAAGCTCTTCCTGAGTAAATAATTCCCAACTCTTAGGACTAGCTATTAAAGGAGTTAAGCCTTTTAATACAAATTGTTTCTCACTAGCTTTCTTTTCTTCTTCCGTCGGTGGCCAACAATTGTTCTTTACTCTATAAGATACTTCTCGTATCGTTCTCTCCCCACTCTCTAGTAAGGCAAATAACTCATTTGGTAATTCATAAACCACTCGCTGAGGGGCAATTCCTCCCTCCTCAGTAACGTAATAAAAATGATTACCATCTCTCCAGATATGCTGACCATAACCTTTTACCTCTTCAAACTGGATAACATCTTCCCAGCCTAGTTTTGTTGGTTTCATTTCAAACCTCTTTTACTTAAGTGGTGATACATAATCGTCTGGAAGTTTCCCCATTGATTCTATCCATTGCTGTTCGGCTTTGGGAATAAGTATTTCAAGTTCTTTCTTACTAAAAAGCAACTGATTTTTACGGTTGGAAATCAGCACAATTGGTTTTTCTCTAGCTCTATTTTTTCTTATTTCATTCTTTTCTTCTTCCGTTAGAGGCCAGCAATCATTCTGCGCTTTAAAGTCAATTTCATGTGCCGTTCTCCTACCTAATAAATATTCGTTAAAATCAGAAGGATTAATCTCAAAGATACGACGAACGGAAGCTACTCCAAACTCTCCAAAAGTATAGTATTTCCCTTCATGTGTTCGAAAATCATATCCCTTCGGTGATTCAATCTTATCAAAGGTATCAAATTCTTCCCATGTTATTTTAGTTAAACTCATTTTAATCGCCTCCTAATTTTCGAATTGTAAATTCTCCCCATGGAACTTCGTCAATGACTGCTTCTGGCATATTTCCTGGGAAGGTTTGTCCTCCTGGTTTCCAAAATCCTTCAAAAGCAGACTTTTCATTTCCACTTGGAATTCTTGGGTTTTTTATAGATTCTGGTGGAATTTCAATAGCTACAGGAGAAGAGCCTAAATCTCCTCTATGTAGGCCTAATATATCTTCCAACAATTCAGGATCTCCCTTAGTCACTTTAATCAGCGTTTCACCAGCTTCTTTGGGCATAACAAAGGCAACATGATCTTTTGGATTACCAATTGCACCATTATTATAACCACCTTCTTCAGGTGTAAATTTCTGAATTTTAATAGCACCATTTTTAAATAGTTGTCTATGTGCTTCTATATATTCAGGAGTGAGATAATCCTCAACATCTGGGCGAAGGATTCCTTTCTGAGAATCGGGCTTGATATCAAGTATTTCCTTCTTAGTATATGCACCTCTAATATACTTCACTTTAGGTGAGTCCTTAGAAATATTAAAAATTAATTCCCTTTCTTCAGGAGTTAATTTGTCAAAGACCTTCTCTAGATATCTTTCGCGAGTTGCAAAATCTTTAAACCCTGAACTCTTCCTTGCAAGCTTGCTTTCTTCTATATTTCTTAGAATTTGTTCTCTGTTATACTTCGGTACTTCGACATTTACCTTCACCTTCGGAAGTTCCCGACTAATTAATGGGGATTTGTTTAAGCCTTGTTGGAGTTTCTCCTTCGCCAGATATTGGTCAAAGTTACTGGATTCCCTCGCAAGTTTACTTTCTTCCAGATTCTTCAGAATCTGCTCTCGGTTATACTTCGGTGCTTCGACATCGTGGACACCTTTCAACTTCGGAAGTTCCCGACTAACTAATGGGGATTTGTTTAAGCCTTGTTGGAGTTTCTCCTTCGCCAGATACTGGTCAAAGTTACTGGATTCCCTCGCAAGTTTACTTTCTTTCAGATTCTTCAGAATCTGCTCGCGGTTATACTTCGGTGCTTCGACATCTACTTTCACCTTATTGAGACTAAACTTGCTGGCTGCTGAGGAGACCACATAACCTCCTACGATATTCCCGATAAAGTTTGCGGTTTGGGCATCTTCCTCACTTCCACCTAGGAGCTTGGTCCCATGATAGGCAACCTGACCTGCTGTATAGGCACCGGCTTCCCCTATCGCAAACTGGGTCAAGCCCTTGACAGCGCTCTGAGTCTGCCCTATGGGAATCATGATGGCACTCGCCGTCACAAAGACATTCCCAACATCATGATACAGCTTGTCATTCCCCATGAAAAGCGTATCTCGGATGAGATTATAGGATTTCGTATGGGCATCCCCTGCATTTCCAAGTTGGATGTTATGAATCCCTTCCGCTGCATTAGACGCCCCATAAGCAAACGACCCCAGTCCTGCGGTTAAGCCAGCCCCAACAACCAAGGGTGTCGCAAAACCCATGCTTCCTACAATCGCAAGAATACTAAACGCAACGGTCACCACACCAATGCTAGGTCTTTCCAACCGTTCT
>NZ_JPFY01000007.1:0-10000 GCF_000722755.1 Streptococcus mitis
GTGTCAACTACGAAGAATTACAAGAAGAGTTGATGGACCGATTTGGAGAGTACCCAGACGTGGTAGCCTATCTTTTAGAGATTGGTTTGGTTAAGTCTTATCTTGATAAGGTCTTTGTTCAACGTGTGGAACGAAAAGAAAATAAGATTACAGTTCAATTTGAAAAAATTACTCAGCGACTGTTCTTGGCTCAAGATTATTTTAAAGCTTTATCCGCAACGAACTTAAAAGCAGCTATAGCTGAGAATAAGGGATTAATGGAAGTTGTATTTGATGTTCGAAACAAGAAGGACTATGAAATTTTAGAAGGTCTGCTCATTTTTGGAGAAAGTTTATTAGAGATAAAAGTGTCGAAAGAAGGCAATTCTCTTTAACATTTTTCTTCTATAAAATGGAGAAAAATGGTACAATAATAATTTGAGGTAATAAAAATGAGATTAGATAAATATTTAAAAGTATCAAGAATTATCAAGCGTCGTACAGTCGCAAAAGAAGTAGCAGATAAAGGCAGAATCAAGGTAAATGGAATCTTGGCCAAAAGTTCAACGGATTTGAAAGTTAATGACCAAGTTGAAATTCGCTTTGGCAATAAGTTGCTACTTGTAAAAGTACTTGAGATGAAAGATAGTACAAAAAAAGAAGATGCAGCAGGCATGTATGAAATTATCAGTGAAACACGGGTAGAAGAAAATGTCTAAAAATATCGTACAATTGAATAATTCTTTTATTCAAAATGAACATCAACGTCGTCGCTATCTGATGAAGGAACGACAAAAACGTAATCGTTTCATGGGTTGGGTTCTTATTTTGATGATTTTATTGTTCATTTTACCAACTTATAATCTTGCTCAAAGTTATCACCAATTACTCCAAAGACGTCAACAGTTATCAGACTTGCAAACTCAGTATCAAACCTTGAGTGAGGAAAAGGAGAAAGAGACAGCTTTTGCTACAAAGTTGAAAGATGAAGATTACGCTGCTAAATACATGCGTGCAAAATATTATTATTCTAAGAATCGGGAAGTTGTTTATACGATTCCTGACTTGCTTCCAAGGTGATGAAATGGAAAATTTATTAGACGTAATTGAGCAATTTTTGAGTCTATCGGATGAAAAACTAGAAGAGTTGTCTGATAAAAATCAACTATTGCGTTTACAAGAAGAAAAGGAAAGGAAGAATGCGTAAATTCTTAATTATTTTGTTGCTACCAAGTTTTTTGACAGTTTCAAAAGTCGTTAGCACAGAAAAAGAAGTTGTATATACTTCGAAAGAAATTTATTACCTTTCACAATCTGACTTTGGTATTTATTTTAGAGAAAAATTAAGTTCTCCCATGGTTTATGGAGAGGTTCCTGTTTATGCGAATGAAGATTTAGTAGTGGAATCTGGAAAATTGACTCCCCAAACAAGTTTTCAAATAACCGAGTGGCGTTTAAATAAACAAGGAATTCCAGTATTTAAGTTATCCAATCATCAATTTATTGCTGCAGACAAACGATTTTTATATGATCAGTCAGAGGTAACTCCAACAATAAAAAAAGTATGGTTAGAATCTGATTTTAAACTGTATAACAGTCCTTATGATTTAAAAGAAGTGAAATCATCCTTATCAGCTTATTCGCAAGTTTCAATTGATAAGACCATGTTTGTAGAAGGGAAAGAATTTCTACATATTGATCAAGTTGGATGGGTAGATAAGGAATTAACTTCTGAAGAAGATAATCGGATGAATAAAGTGCAAGAAATATTATCTGAAAAATATCAGAAAGCTTCTTTCTCTATTTATGTTAAGCAACTGACTACTGGAAAAGAAGCTGGTATCAATCAAGATGAAAAGATGTATGCAGCTAGCATTTTAAAATTACCTTATCTCTACTATACGCAAGAAAAAATAAATGAGGGTCTTTATCAGTTAGACACGACTGTAAAATACGTATCAGCAGTCAATGATTTTCCAGGTTCTTATAAACCAGAGGGAAGTGGTAGTCTCCCTAAAAAAGAGGATAATAAAGAGTATTCTATAAAGGACTTAATCACAAAAGTATCTAAAGAATCGGATAATGTAGCTCATAATCTATTGGGATATTACATTTCAAATCAATCTGATGCTATATTCAAATCCAAGACGTCTGCTATTATGGGAGATGATTGGGATCCAAAAGAAAAATTGATTTCTTCTAAAATGGCTGGGAAAGTCATGGAAGCTATTTATAACCAAAATGGATTTGTATTGGATTCTTTGACTAAAACAGATTTTGATAATGAGAGAATTGCCAAAGGTGTTTCTGTTAAAGTAGCTCATAAAATTGGAGATGCGGATGAATTTAAGCATGATACAGGTGTTGTCTATGCAGATTCTCCATTTATTCTTTCTATTTTCACTAAAAATTCTGATTATGATACGATTTCTAAGATAGCCAAGGATGTTTATGAGGTTCTAAAATGAGGGAACAAGATTTTTTAAATCATTTTCTCAAGAAGGGATATTTCAAAAAGCATACTAAGGTGGTGCTAGCTCTTTCTGGTGGATTAGATTCTATGTTTCTATTTAAGGTATTATCTACGTATCAAAAAGAGTTAGAAATTGAATTGATTCTAGCTCATGTTAATCATAAGCAGAGAGTAGAATCAGATTGGGAAGAACAGGAATTAAGGAAGTTGGCTGCTGAAGCAGAGCTTCCTATTTATATCAGCAATTTTTCAGGAGAATTTTCTGAAGCGCGTGCTCGAAATTTTCGTTATGATTTTTTTCAAGAGGTTATGAAAAAGACAGGTGCGACAGCCTTAGTCACTGCTCACCATGCTGATGACCAGGTGGAAACGATTTTGATGCGTTTGATTCGAGGCACTCGTTTGAGCTATCTATCAGGAATTAAGGAGAAGCAAGTAGTCGGAGAGATAGAAATCATTCGGCCCTTCTTGCATTTTCAGAAAAAAGACTTTCCACCAATTTTCCACTTTGAAGATATATCAAATCAGGAAAATCATTATTTTCGCAATCGTATTCGAAATTCTTATTTACCAGAATTAGAAAAAGAAAATCCTCGATTTAGATATGCAATCTTAAGCATCGGCAATGAAATTTTAGATTATGACTTAGCTATAGCTGAATTATCAAAGAATATTGATGTAGAGAATTTAGATCAGCTATTGTCTTACTCTGAGTCGACACAAAGAGTTTTACTTCAAACTTATCTGAATCGTTTTCCAGATTTGAATCTTACAAAAGCTCAGTTTGAAGAAGTTCGGCAGATTTTAAAAACTAAAAGCCAGTATCGTCATCCGCTAAAAAATGGTTATGAATTGATAAAAGAGTACCAATGGTTTAAGATTTGTAAAATCAGTCCTCAGTCTGATGAAAAGGAAGATGAACTTGTGTTACACTATCAAAATCAGGTATCTTACCAAGGTTATTTATTTTCCTTTGGAATTCCATTAGAAGGTGAATCAATTCAACAAATACCTGTTTCACGTGAAACATCCATACACATTCGTCATAGAAAACCAAGAGATTTTTTGATTCAAAATGGGCATAGAAAAAAACTCAGACGTCTGTTTATTGATTTGAAAATCCCTATGGAAAAGCGAAAATCAGCTCTGATTATTGAGCAATTTGGTGAAATTGTCTCAATTTTGGGAATTGCGACCAGTAATTTGAGTAAAAACACGAAAAATGATATAATGAACACTGTACTTTATATAGAAAAAATAGATAGGTAAAAAAATGTTAGAAAACGATATTAAAAAAATCCTTGTTTCACACGATGAAATTACAGAAGCTGCTAAAAAATTAGGTGCCCAACTAACTAAAGACTATGCAGGAAAAAATCCGATTTTAATTGGGATTTTAAAAGGATCTATCCCTTTTATGGCTGAATTGGTTAAACATATTGATACACATATTGAAATGGACTTTATGATGGTTTCTAGCTATCATGGTGGAACAGCAAGTAGTGGTGTCATCAATATCAAGCAAGATGTAACTCAAGATATTAAAGGAAGACACGTTCTATTTGTAGAGGACATCATTGATCCAGGTCAAACTTTGAAGAATTTGCGAGATATGTTTATTGCAAGAGATGCAGCTTCTGTTAAGATTGCAACATTATTGGATAAACCAGAGGGACGTGTTGTAGAAATTGAGGCAGACTATACTTGCTTTACTATTCCAAATGAGTTTGTAGTAGGTTATGGCTTAGACTACAAAGAAAATTATCGTAACCTTCCTTATGTTGGAGTATTGAAAGAAGAAGTGTATTCAAATTAGAAAGAACAATTTTTAATGAAAAAACAAAATAATGGTTTAATTAAAAATCCTTTTCTATGGTTATTACTTATTTTTTTCCTAGTTACAGCTTACCAGTATTTTAGTACAGGTAGTGTTGCAGGGAAAAGTGAGCAAATTAATTATACAGAATTGGTAAAAGAAATTACCGATGACAATGTAAAAGAATTGACTTACCAACCAAATGGCAGTGTTATCGAGGTTTCAGGTGTTTATAAAAATCCTAAAACAAGTAAAGAAGAAACAGGCATTCAATTCTTTTCTCCTTCTGCTACAACAGTAGAGAAATTTTCAAGTATTATTCTTCCTTCAGATACTACAGTATCAGAATTACAAAAGCTTGCTTCTGACCATAAAGCGGAAGTAACTGTTAAGCATGAAAGTTCAAGTGGTATGTGGATTAATATTCTTGTATCCATTGTGCCATTCGGTATCCTCTTCTTCTTCCTCTTCTCGATGATGGGAAATATGGGAGGAAATAATAGCCGTAACCCGATGAGTTTTGGACGTAGTAAGGCTAAAGCTGCAAATAAAGAAGATATTAAAGTAAGATTTTCAGATGTTGCTGGAGCTGAGGAAGAAAAACAAGAACTAGTTGAAGTTGTTGAATTCTTAAAAGATCCAAAACGATTTACAAAACTTGGAGCCCGTATTCCAGCAGGTGTCCTTCTAGAGGGACCTCCGGGAACAGGTAAGACTTTGCTTGCTAAGGCAGTCGCCGGAGAAGCAGGTGTTCCATTCTTTAGTATCTCAGGTTCTGACTTTGTAGAAATGTTTGTCGGAGTTGGAGCTAGTCGTGTCCGTTCTCTTTTTGAAGATGCCAAAAAAGCAGCACCAGCTATTATCTTTATCGATGAAATTGATGCTGTTGGACGTCAACGTGGAGTGGGTCTTGGCGGAGGAAATGACGAACGTGAACAAACCTTGAACCAACTCTTGATTGAGATGGACGGTTTTGAGGGAAATGAAGGGATTATTGTCATCGCTGCGACAAACCGTTCAGATGTACTTGACCCTGCCCTTTTGCGTCCAGGACGTTTTGATAGAAAAGTATTGGTTGGCCGTCCTGATGTTAAAGGTCGCGAAGCAATCTTGAAAGTTCATGCTAAGAACAAGCCTTTAGCAGAAGATGTTGATTTGAAATTAGTGGCTCAACAAACTCCAGGTTTTGTTGGTGCTGATTTAGAGAATGTATTGAATGAAGCTGCTTTAGTCGCTGCTCGTCGCAATAAATCGATAATTGATGCCTCAGATATTGATGAAGCAGAAGATAGAGTTATTGCTGGTCCTTCTAAGAAAGATAAGACAGTTTCACAAAAAGAACGTGAATTGGTTGCCTACCATGAGGCTGGACACACCATTGTTGGTCTAGTCTTATCGAATGCCCGTGTTGTTCATAAAGTTACTATCGTACCACGAGGCCGTGCAGGCGGTTATATGATTGCACTTCCTAAAGAGGATCAAATGCTTCTATCTAAAGAAGATATGAAAGAGCAATTGGCTGGCTTAATGGGTGGACGTGTAGCTGAAGAAATTATCTTTAATGTCCAAACGACAGGAGCTTCAAACGACTTTGAACAAGCTACTCAGATGGCGCGTGCAATGGTTACAGAGTACGGTATGAGTGAAAAACTTGGACCAGTACAATATGAAGGAAACCATGCTATGTTTGGTGCACAGAGTCCTCAAAAATCAATTTCAGAACAAACAGCTTATGAAATTGACGAAGAAGTTCGTTCATTATTAAATGAAGCACGAAATAAAGCTGCTGAAATCATCCAATCAAATCGTGAAACTCACAAGTTGATTGCAGAAGCATTATTGAAATACGAAACATTGGATAGTACACAAATTAAAGCTCTTTATGAAACAGGAAAGATGCCTGAAACAGTCGAAGAGGAATCACATGCACTATCCTATGATGAAGTAAAGTCAAAAATGAATGACGAAAAATAACCCCAAGAGAGGCCTGTCCTCTCTTTTTTGTGCAGTTGAGGCAGTGTAGAGAACAGAATGGGGGAAATGGGACAAAAGTGTTTCTGAATCTGTTAAACTGTATCTAGAAAGGGGAATGTTATGTTTAAAGAATTGTATAAAGAAGTCCAGGGAATTGTATATAAGAGTAGAAAAGAATATTACTTGCATTTATGGGAGTTATCTGATTGGGAGCAAGAGGGTATGATTTGCTTATATGAATTGATTAGTAGAGAAGAAGGAATAATAGAAGATATTCCTCGTTTAAGGAAATATTTTAAGACTAAGTTCCGGAATCGAATTCTAGACTATATCCGTAAGCAAGAAAGTCAAAAACGAAGATATGATAAAGAACCCTATGAAGAAGTAGGTGAGATTAGTCATCGTATAAGTGAGGGAGGTCTGCGTCTAGATGATTATTATCTCTTTCATGAAACGCTAAAAGATTATAGAAACAAACAAAGTAAAGACAAACAAGAAGAGTTAGAACGCGTCTTAAGAAATGAACGTTTCCGAGGGCGTCAAAGAGTGTTAAGAGACTTACGTATTGTATTTAAAGAGTTTGACATTCGTACATACTAGGAAGCCATGCAAAAAATGAAAAAAGATAAAAAAAGTAGTTGACAAAGTATGAAAAGTCTGTATAATAGTAAGAGTTGAAAATAACTCAGGTCCGTTGGTCAAGGGGTTAAGACACCGCCTTTTCACGGCGGTAACACGGGTTCGAATCCCGTACGGACTATGGTATGTTGCGGGTGGAACACTTGATGAAAAAAGATTAAAAAAGTTTCAAAAAAGTGTTGACAAGAAAAAGCAGCTGTGATATACTAATATAGTTGTCACTTGAGAGAAGCGAGTGACAAAGACCTTTGAAAACTGAACAAGACGAACCAATGTGCAGGGCACTACAACTAAGATTGTAGTACTGAACAATGAAAAAACAATAAATCTGTCAGTGACAGAAATGAGTGAGAACTCAAACTTTTAATGAGAGTTTGATCCTGGCTCAGGACGAACGCTGGCGGCGTGCCTAATACATGCAAGTAGAACGCTGAAGGAGGAGCTTGCTTCTCTGGATGAGTTGCGAACGGGTGAGTAACGCGTAGGTAACCTGCCTGGTAGCGGGGGATAACTATTGGAAACGATAGCTAATACCGCATAATAGTAGATGTTGCATGACATTTACTTAAAAGGTGCAATTGCATCACTACCAGATGGACCTGCGTTGTATTAGCTAGTTGGTGGGGTAACGGCTCACCAAGGCGACGATACATAGCCGACCTGAGAGGGTGATCGGCCACACTGGGACTGAGACACGGCCCAGACTCCTACGGGAGGCAGCAGTAGGGAATCTTCGGCAATGGACGGAAGTCTGACCGAGCAACGCCGCGTGAGTGAAGAAGGTTTTCGGATCGTAAAGCTCTGTTGTAAGAGAAGAACGAGTGTGAGAGTGGAAAGTTCACACTGTGACGGTATCTTACCAGAAAGGGACGGCTAACTACGTGCCAGCAGCCGCGGTAATACGTAGGTCCCGAGCGTTGTCCGGATTTATTGGGCGTAAAGCGAGCGCAGGCGGTTAGATAAGTCTGAAGTTAAAGGCTGTGGCTTAACCATAGTACGCTTTGGAAACTGTTTAACTTGAGTGCAAGAGGGGAGAGTGGAATTCCATGTGTAGCGGTGAAATGCGTAGATATATGGAGGAACACCGGTGGCGAAAGCGGCTCTCTGGCTTGTAACTGACGCTGAGGCTCGAAAGCGTGGGGAGCAAACAGGATTAGATACCCTGGTAGTCCACGCCGTAAACGATGAGTGCTAGGTGTTAGACCCTTTCCGGGGTTTAGTGCCGTAGCTAACGCATTAAGCACTCCGCCTGGGGAGTACGACCGCAAGGTTGAAACTCAAAGGAATTGACGGGGGCCCGCACAAGCGGTGGAGCATGTGGTTTAATTCGAAGCAACGCGAAGAACCTTACCAGGTCTTGACATCCCTCTGACCGCTCTAGAGATAGAGCTTTCCTTCGGGACAGAGGTGACAGGTGGTGCATGGTTGTCGTCAGCTCGTGTCGTGAGATGTTGGGTTAAGTCCCGCAACGAGCGCAACCCCTATTGTTAGTTGCCATCATTCAGTTGGGCACTCTAGCGAGACTGCCGGTAATAAACCGGAGGAAGGTGGGGATGACGTCAAATCATCATGCCCCTTATGACCTGGGCTACACACGTGCTACAATGGCTGGTACAACGAGTCGCAAGCCGGTGACGGCAAGCTAATCTCTTAAAGCCAGTCTCAGTTCGGATTGTAGGCTGCAACTCGCCTACATGAAGTCGGAATCGCTAGTAATCGCGGATCAGCACGCCGCGGTGAATACGTTCCCGGGCCTTGTACACACCGCCCGTCACACCACGAGAGTTTGTAACACCCGAAGTCGGTGAGGTAACCGTAAGGAGCCAGCCGCCTAAGGTGGGATAGATGATTGGGGTGAAGTCGTAACAAGGTAGCCGTATCGGAAGGTGCGGCTGGATCACCTCCTTTCTAAGGATAAGGAACTGCGCATTGGTCTTGTTTAGTCTTGAGAGGTCTTGTGGGGCCTTAGCTCAGCTGGGAGAGCGCCTGCTTTGCACGCAGGAGGTCAGCGGTTCGATCCCGCTAGGCTCCATTGGTAGAGAGATCACCAAGTAATGCACATTGAAAATTGAATATCTATATCAAATAGTAACAAGAAAATAAACCGAAAACGCTGTAGTATTAATAAGAGTTTATGACTGAAAGGTCAAAAAATAAGGTTAAGTTAATAAGGGCGCACGGTGGATGCCTTGACACTAGGAGCCGAAGAAGGACGTGACAAACGACGATATGCCTTGGGTAGCTGTAAGTGAGCGATGATCCAGGGATTTCCGAATGGGGGAACCCAACAGGTACTACCTGTTACCCGCATCTGTTAAGGATGTGAGGAGGAAGACGCAGTGAACTGAAACATCTAAGTAGCTGCAGGAAGAGAAAGCAAAAGCGATTGCCTTAGTAGCGGCGAGCGAAACGGCAGGAGGGCAAACCGAAGAGTTTACTCTTCGGGGTTGTAGGACTGCAATGTGGACTCAAGGATTATAGAAGAATGATTTGGGAAGATCAGCCAAAGAGAGTAATAGCCTCGTATTTAAAATAGTCTTTGTACCTAGCAGTATCCTGAGTACGGCGGGACACGTGAAATCCCGTCGGAATCTGGGAGGACCATCTCCCAACCCTAAATACTCCCTAGTGACCGATAGTGAACCAGTACCGTGAGGGAAAGGTGAAAAGCACCCCGGGAGGGGAGTGAAATAGAACCTGAAACCGTGTGCCTACAACAAGTTCGAGCCCGTTAATGGGTGAGAGCGTGCCTTTTGTAGAATGAACCGGCGAGTTACGTTATGATGCGAGGTTAAGTTGAAGAGACGGAGCCGTAGGGAAACCGAGTCTGAATAGGGCGCCTTAGTATCATGACGTAGACCCGAAACCATGTGACCTACCCATGAGCAGGTTGAAGGTGCGGTAAGACGCACTGGAGGACCGAACCAGGGCACGTTGAAAAGTGCTTGGATGACTTGTGGGTAGCGGAGAAATTCCAAACGAACTTGGAGATAGCTGGTTCTCTCCGAAATAGCTTTAGGGCTAGCGTCGACATTAAGATTCTTGGAGGTAGAGCACTGTTTGGGTGAGGGGTCCATCCCGGATTACCAATCTCAGATAAACTCCGAATGCCAATGAAT
>NZ_JPFY01000009.1:0-18484 GCF_000722755.1 Streptococcus mitis
CTATGTAGGGAAGGGATAAACGCTGAAAGCATCTAAGTGTGAAACCCACCTCAAGATGAGATTTCCCATGATTTTATATCAGTAAGAGCCCTGAGAGATGATCAGGTAGATAGGTTAGAAGTGGAAGTGTGGCGACACATGTAGCGGACTAATACTAATAGCTCGAGGACTTATCCAAAGTAACTGAGAATATGAAAGCGAGAGGTTTTCTTGGTTTGAATAGATATTCAATTTTGAGTAGGTATTACTCAGAGTTAAGTGACGATAGCCTAGGAGATACACCTGTACCCATGCCGAACACAGAAGTTAAGCCCTAGAACGCCGGAAGTAGTTGGGGGTTGCCCCCTGTGAGATATGGAAGTCGCTTAGCTCTAGGGAGTTTAGCTCAGCTGGGAGAGCATCTGCCTTACAAGCAGAGGGTCAGCGGTTCGATCCCGTTAACTCCCAAAGGTCCCGTAGTGTAGCGGTTATCACGTCGCCCTGTCACGGCGAAGATCGCGGGTTCGATTCCCGTCGGGACCGTTTAGAATAACGCAAGTTATTTTAGACTCGTTAGCTCAGTTGGTAGAGCAATTGACTTTTAATCAATGGGTCACTGGTTCGAGCCCAGTACGGGTCATATATGCGGGTTTGGCGGAATTGGCAGACGCACCAGATTTAGGATCTGGCGCTTAACGGCGTGGGGGTTCAAGTCCCTTAACCCGCATTAAGATATAATAAATGAGCCGGCTTAGCTCAGTTGGTAGAGCATCTGATTTGTAATCAGAGGGTCGCGTGTTCAAGTCATGTAGCCGGCATTTTTAGATAGAAGAAAACAGTGCGAACGTAGTTCAGTGGTAGAACACCACCTTGCCAAGGTGGGGGTCGCGGGTTCGAATCCCGTCGTTCGCTTTGAGAGGCCGGGGTGGCGGAACTGGCAGACGCACAGGACTTAAAATCCTGCGATTGGTAACGATCGTACCGGTTCGATTCCGGTCCTCGGCATAAACTAATGAGCACCCTTAGCTCAACTGGATAGAGTACCTGACTACGAATCAGGCGGTTAGAGGTTCGACTCCTCTAGGGTGCATTTTTCTATTTAACTCGGGAAGTAGCTCAGCTTGGTAGAGTACTTGGTTTGGGACCAAGGTGTCGCAGGTTCGAATCCTGTCTTCCCGATTCATTACAGAGATACGTAAGCGTATCTTTTTTTGTTTAACTAGATATTATATACATTAAGAGAGAATCAGTTTGCTTCTCTCTTTTTTAATTGGTTCTTTGTCAACTGTAGTGGGTTGATGAAAAGCTAAGCTCGAGAAAGGACAAATTTCGTCCTTTCTTTTTGATATTCAGAGCGATAAAAATCCGTTTTTTGAAGTTTCCAAAGTTCCGAAAACCAAAGGCATTGCGCTTGATAAGTTTGATGAGATTATTCGTTGCTTCCATTTTTGCGTTGGAAAAGGGGAGTTGAAGGGCGTTGACAATTTTCTTTTTGTCCTTGAGAAAGGTTTTAAAGACAGTCTGAAAAAGAGGATGAACCTGCTTTAGATTGTCCTCAATGAGTCCGAAAAATTTATTCGGTTCCTTATTCTGAAAGTGAAAAAGCAAGAGTCATAGAGATGATAGTGGTGTTTCAAGTCTTCTGAATAGCTCAAAAGCTTGTCTAGAATTTCTTTATTAGTCAAGTGCATACGAAAAGTAGGGAGATTAAAACGTTTATCACTCAATTTACGACTATCCTGCTGGATGAGCTTCTAGTATCGCTTGATAGCCTTGTATTCATGAGATTTTCGATGAAACTGATTCATGATTTGGACACGCACACAACTCATAGCACGGCTCATGTGTTGGACAATATGGAAACGATCCAACACGATTTTAGCGTTTGGGAGTGAAACAGTCTCCCAGACTGTTTCAGCCTGAGCCTAGAAATTCGAAAGCGAAGCTGCTTAGCCAAGTCATAGTAAGGGCTAAACATATCCTTCGTAATGATTCTCACTCGACAGCGAACAGCTCTATGGTAGCGAAGAAAGTTATTTCGGATGCCAGTTTGTGTTCTACCCTCAAGAACAGCTATGATACTGAGATTAAAAAATCTTGCGCAATGAAACTCATCTTCAACTACCGATTGAAACAGTCACTCACCTGACTTTTTTAACATCCAAGGGCATAATTTCAGGCAAATGTCTAAAGTTACACTCAAAGTGAAAGTCATTGAGCTTGCGAATGACAGTTGAAGTTGAAATGGCTAGCTGATGTGAAATATCGGTCATAGAAGTCTTTTCAATCAGCTTTTGAGTAATCTTTTGGTTGATGATACGAGGGATTTGGTGATTCCTCTTGACGATAGAAGTCTCAGCCACCATCGTTTTTGAACAGTGATAGCACTTGAATCGACGCTTGCTAAGCAGAATTCTAGTAGACATACCAGTCGTTTCAAGGTAAGGAATCTTAGACAGTTTTTGAAAGTCATATTTCTTCATTTGACTTCCCACAATGAGGACAAGATGGGGCATCGTATTCCAGTTTAGAGATGATTTACTTGTGGGTATTCCTATTGATAACAGCTAAATTCCCAAACTAAGTTCCACCGCTAGTAAAAGTGGAAGTTCCTTTGAGAAGTTACCCTTATTGATAGCATCCATAATTTGGATATTAGGATCTTTAATATCGAGTAGTTTTGTGATAAAGTGTAGTTGTTCCATATGATTCTTTCTAATGAGTTGTTTGGTAACTTTTCATTATAGATCTTATGGGGACTTTTCTATTGCCACTTTTTTCTTTTTTCCTTTCGTGTTACAATAAAGGTATGAATCAGTATCAGAAAAAGATTGTTAAAGGAACAATTTATTCGCTCCTATCCGGCTTAATCTGGGGAATCTGTGGAATTTTAGGAGAATATTTCTTTACTTATTATCAAGTGTCCTCTGGCTGGATTACCTCTATGCGTTTGACACTGGCAGGGAGTCTTGTGCTCATTTGGTCTGCAGTGCAATTAAAATCGCAAGTGCTAGATATTTGGCGAGATAAGAAAAATTATCTGCCCTTTTTAGCCTATTCTATTTTGGGGATTTTTTCAGTTCAGTTTTTTTTCTATCTCTGTGTAGAATACTCAAATGCAGCGACAGCAACTATTTTACAGTTTATTAGCCCTGTCTTTATCCTCTTTTACAATCGCTTAGTTTATCAAAAACGAGCGTCAAAAAGCGCTATTTTTTATGTTTTGGTTGCCATGCTGGGTGTTTGCCTGATGGCGACAAAGGGAGATCTCTCTCAATTATCCATGACACCGCTAGCACTTGTGACGGGTTTGCTGAGTGCCATGGGGGTCATGTTTAATGTTATCTTGCCTCAACCTTTTGCGAAGCGCTATGGTTTTGTACCCACGGTTGGGTGGGGTATGATTTTAGCAGGTTTATTTAGCAATGTTCTCTCACCAGTTTATCAGCTTTCCTTTACTCTTGATATTTGGAGTATCTTGATTTGTCTCATTATCGCTTTCTTTGGGACGGCTTTTGCCTTTTTTATTTCCATGAAGGCAGTGTCCTTGGTTTCTCCTTTGGTGGTTTCTGTCATTAGTGCCAGTGAACCTCTCTCCTCTGCTCTCTTGAGTGTTTTGTTTTTAGGATTGGTGGTGGATTGGTCCCTTCTTCTAGCTATGGCCCTGATTATTTTACCCATGATTTTCCTATCGATAGAAGAAGCGAAAGAAAGTAAATAAAAAGTCTTTTCTTAATTCTAAAAGTGTGCTATACTAGAATAGTCAATAAAACACGGGGAGATAGTTGTGAAGAGTGTTTTTAGGTTGTATCGGTAGGGGCTTGCTTTTACCGACAGCACGTTTTATCTCACATCCCTAAAAATCATACCTAAAAACAAACAAAAAGGCTTCAAATTTGAAGCCTTTTTTGGTAGAATAGGTATCATTAAAATGAACTAGGAGGCGCCTATGACTGCTACAAAAATGAACGCACAAGAAATTATCCAATTTATCGCCAATGCTGAGAAGAAAACCAGTGTAAAAGTAACCTTTGAGGGAGAACTTGCAACTGCTGTACCTAGCTCTGTTGTCAAACTAGGGAATGTCCTATTTGGAGACTGGAAGGATGTAGCTCCTCTTCTCGATGGCTTGGTAGAAAATCAAGACTATGTTGTTGAGCAAGACGCTCGTAATTCTGCAGTTCCCTTGCTAGATAAACGTGCTATCAACGCTCGTATTGAGCCGGGTGCGATTATCCGTGATCAGGTTGAAATTGGTGACAATGCTGTTATCATGATGGGAGCAGTTATCAATATCGGTGCTGAAATTGGTGCAGGAACCATGATTGACATGGGTGCTATCCTTGGTGGCCGTGCTATCGTGGGGAAAAACAGTCACGTTGGTGCAGGTGCAGTTTTGGCAGGTGTGATTGAGCCAGCTAGTGCTGAACCAGTCCGTGTCGGAGACAATGTTCTCATCGGGGCCAATGCAGTGGTTATCGAAGGAGTTCAAATCGGTAGTGGTTCAGTTGTCGCGGCAGGAGCTATCGTTACCCAAGATGTCCCAGAAAACGTGGTGGTAGCAGGTGTTCCAGCTCGTATCATCAAAGAGATTGATGCCCAAACTCAACAAAAAACAGCGCTAGAAGATGCGCTTCGTACCTTGTAATTGTAAATGAAAAATAGAGGCGGAACTCTTTTCTAGCCTCTTTCTGCTATATAGGAGGACAGATAGATGTTAGATTTGATTCAGACTAGACGAGATTTGCACCAGATTCCAGAGATTGGCTTGGAGGAGTTCAAGACTCATGCTTATTTGATGGATGTGATTGAGAAATTGACTGCGGGCAAGGACTTTGTTCAAGTTCGTACTTGGCAGACAGGTATTTTGGTCTACTTACAGGGAAGTCAGCCAGAGCGTACCATTGGTTGGCGGACAGATATTGATGGTCTACCTATTGTTGAACAAACAGGCCTTCCTTTTGCTTCTCAGCACCAAGGTCGTATGCACGCTTGTGGACATGATTTCCACATGACCATTGCCTTGGGTTGTCTTGAGCGTGCACTGGAGGAGCAACCAAAGAACAATCTGCTTTTCCTATTTCAACCTGCTGAAGAGAATGAAGCAGGTGGGATGCTCATGTATGAGGATGGTGCTTTTGGAGACTGGTTGCCAGACCAATTTTATGGTCTCCATGTCCGTCCAGATTTGAAGGTTGGTCAGATCGCGACCAATACCCATACACTCTTTGCAGGGACCTGTGAGGTGAAGATTCGTTTCAAAGGAAAAGGAGGACATGCAGCCTTTCCACATGAAGCCAATGACGCCTTGGTAGCGGCTAGTTACTTTGTAACCCAAGTGCAGTCAGTGGTCAGCCGAAATGTCAACCCAATCGAGGGAGCGGTGGTGACCTTTGGAGTTTTCCAAGCTGGAACAACCAACAATGTCATCACAGACACAGCCTTTTTACATGGAACTATTCGGGCCTTGACTCAGGACATGAGTCTCTTGGTTCAAAAGAGGGTCAAAACAGTTGCAGAAGGAGTTGCAGCTTCCTTTGATATGGAAGTCGAAGTTGAACTCAAGCAAGGTGGTTACCTGCCTGTTGAGAACAATCCAGCCTTGGCGCGTGAACTGATGGATTTCTTTGAAGAAAAAGACGGAATTGAGTTAATTGATATTGAACCTGCTATGACAGGTGAAGACTTTGGTTATCTCCTTTCGAAGGTAGACGGTGTTATGTTTTGGTTGGGTATCGATAGTCCCTACGCTCTTCATCACCCTCAGATGAGTCCTAAGGAAGAAGCATTAGCTATTGGGGTGGATGCGGTCTCTAGTTTCCTCAAAAAGAAGGCAGCAGAGTAGAGGGGTTGTCTATGAAATCGGAATTACGTAAGCAAGTCTTACAAGAAATGAAGGTTTTACCTCGAGAGCAAAAACAATTTATAGACCAAACTTTAACTGAGCGACTTTTACACCATCCCTTCTACCAAGAAGCTAAGGTCATCGCAAGCTACCTCTCTTTTCCTCATGAGTTTCAAACGCAGGAACTGATTGAGCAGGCGCTGAAGGACAGCAAGAAGGTTCTGATACCCAAAACTTATCCCAAGGGGTGCATGGACTTTGTAGTCTATAATCCGCAACAACTGGTCAAAACTTCCTTTGGCTTACTGGAACCACAGGGAGATTTGGAAGTGGTGGATGCCTCTCAGATTGATTTGATTCATGTTCCTGGTCTGGCTTTTACGACGGAAGGATATCGGATTGGATACGGTGGAGGCTATTATGACCGCTATCTGGAACATTTTTCTGGTCATACTTTGAGTACGGTTTATCCTTGTCAAATTCAGGATTTTATCCCTGAAAAGCATGATATTCCTGTTCAGGAGGTTTTAATTGATGAAGGAAATCTTTGATAGACGTTACCCTGTAACGAGTTGCTTCCTCTTAGTGACGGCCTTGGTGTTTCTACTAATGTTGGTGACTACAGGTGGAAACTTTGACAGGGCGGATACCTTATTTCGATTTGGAGCCATGTATGGGCCTGCTATTCGGCTCTTTCCCGAGCAGATTTGGCGTCTCTTTTCTGCCATTTTTGTTCATATTGGGTGGGAGCATTTCATTGTTAATATGCTTTCGCTCTATTATCTTGGTAGGCAAGTAGAGGAAATTTTCGGATCCAAGAAGTTTTTCTTTCTCTATCTTTTATCAGGAATGATGGGCAATCTCTTTGTTTTTGTATTTAGTCCCAAATCCTTAGCAGCAGGAGCCTCTACCTCTCTTTATGGGCTATTTGCCGCGATTATTGTTCTTCGCTATGCTACTCGGAACCCCTATATCCAGCAGCTAGGCCAATCTTATCTGACACTTTTTGTGGTTAACATTATTGGAAGTGTTCTGATTCCAGGAATCAGCCTAGCAGGCCATATCGGTGGTGCAGTCGGCGGAGCATTTCTAGCAATTATCTTTCCAGTTCGAGGAGAAAGAAGGATGTATGGTACCAGCCAGAGGTTAGGAGCGGTAGTGTTATTCGTAGGACTCGCAGTTTTGCTTTTCTACAAGGGAATGGGGTTGTGACGACTAATATGTAAACTTGAATAAGAAAAAAAGCTACTTGAAAAATGAGTAGCTTTTAATGGTTTTGGAACTATTCGAACCAACACAGCTCTAAAAATAAGTCTTTGTGTGTAGATGATTTGAGAAAGTGAGCGCCCATTCTATCGCGAAGAAGTCATTTGTAAATAAGTTTTTTTGCAGAAAATTGAGAATGGTGTGCTTTTTTATTTCTTTTGTATCGTAAGTTTCTAGAATATAGTGTTGTATCAGTCTTATTATATATTTTAAAAATAGAAAATGTTATAATATTAGAAATTGATTGAAGAATTATTAGAATAAAAGAGGTATAAAGTTGGAAAATTGTGTTTACATTATTTCAGGCCCCCCAGGCGTTGGGAAAAGTACTGTTAGTAAAGAGTTAGCTTATTCTTTTGATAAAAGTGCAGTTATAGAGGGGGATTTGATTTACTTAATGATTAAAGGTGGTATAGTGGCTCCCTGGGAAGATGAGGGCTATTACATGGATTTGTTTTGGGACAATATCATCAGCTTGACCAATAATTTTATAACTCGAGGCATCTCTGTCGTAATAGAGTATGTCATTTTTGAATACCAACTGAAGAAAATTGCTTCTTTCTTAAAAGAAAAACAAATTGGTCTAAAATATTGTGTCTTAATGGCCGAAGAAAAAACCTTGAAAGATAGGGATGATTCTCGAAAAGAAATTGAAAGAGTGGGCAACTTATCAATACAAGCAAGAAGTGAGTTTCTAGCTAAAAATAAGGAGAAGGAAAAACATTTTCTGTATACAGATGATTTAGACGTCCCCAAAATAGCAAATATCATTAAAACTTCAAATCGATTTTTGATTGAAAATCTGTAATCCATCATTAAGGACCGAAGTTGAGTTGGTAGATTTAGAGACATATCTCATAAATCTTTAAATTGTATGTAAATTTGTAAAATAATTAAGTCTCCAGAGTCAACTTGCTGGAGACTTAATTTATTAACTGGAAACTAATTCTATTCCCCCTCAGCTAATTCTTTTCCCAATTGGATGAGGTAATCTTTCAAGTCATCTTTGACTTGTGGGTGCTTGAGGGCATAGTCAATAGATGTTTTCATAAAGCCAAACTTATCCCCAACGTCGTAACGAGCTCCTGTAAATTCACGAGCGAAAACACGTTGCGTTTTATTAAGCGTATCAATAGCGTCGGTAAGCTGGATTTCATTTCCAGCGCCAGGAGCTTGATTTTCTAAGATATCAAAAATTTCAGGTGTCAGAAGATAGCGTCCGATGATTGCCAAATCACTTGGAGCATCTTCTGGAGCTGGTTTTTCAACGAAAGTTTCGACACTGTAGAGACCATTAATCCCTTCACCCTGAGGAGCGATAACTCCATATGCTGAAACTTCTTCATGAGGGACAGGCATAACAGCAATTGTTGATGCGTGAGTCGACTCGTAATCATTCATCAATTGTTTTGTCAAAGGTATAGCGTTGTCATCTGTGATATCCATTAGGTCGTCACCAAGCATGACAACGAAGGGTTCATTCGCCACAAAAGCTTTTGCTTGTAAGACAGCATCGCCAAGACCACGAGGATGGCTTTGACGGATAAAGTGAAGGCGAATGCCAGTTGTTTCGTCGACTAATTTTAGCAAGTCATGTTTGCCTTTTTCTTTGAGGTTGTATTCAAGCTCAAAGTTTGAGTCAAAGTGGTCTTCAATAGAACGTTTTGATTTACCAGTGACAACCAGAATATCTTCAATACCTGATTTAAGAGCTTCTTCGACGATAAATTGGATAGTTGGTTTGTCCACAATTGGCAACATTTCTTTAGCAAGTGCTTTGGTTGCTGGTAAAAATCGAGTCCCGAGTCCAGCGGCAGGGATGACTGCCTTTCTAACTTTTGATGTCATAAGAATCCTTTCTTTAGAGGGTTAAGACCACTCATTTTCTGCTTTAAATTCATTGTTCATGATGTCATAAATGGCATCTTTGATATTGGTTCCGTGGTAGATAACTTGATAAATGGCTTGTGTAATGGGCATATAGACTCCAAGTTCTTGCGCTAGTTCGTAGGCTGCTCGAGTCGTTGAGATTCCTTCGATTACCATGCCCATATTGGCTTCGATATTAGCTAGAGATTCTCCACGACCAAGGGCATCTCCAGCTCTCCAGTTACGAGAGTGGATGGAAGTTCCCGTTACAATCAAATCTCCCACACCAGATAAGCCGCTATAGGTCAATGGATTGGCTCCGAGTGCTACCCCTAGACGAGTAATTTCTGCCAAACCTCGAGCGATGATGGCTGCCTTAGCATTGTCACCAAATCCCAAACCATGTAAAGCTCCAGCACCGACAGCAATAATATTTTTGAGAGCACCAGCGGTTTCCACCCCGATAACATCCGTATTGGTATAAAGTCGGAAGTAGTGATTACTAAAGAGCTCTTGAGCGTATTGAGCGGTTTGTAAGTCTTTAGAAGCAGCGGTGATTAAAGTTAGGTCACGCACAATGGTTTCTTCTGCATGACTAGGTCCTGAAACAACGACAATATCACTGCGGAGATGTTCAGGAATTTCTTCGTCAAGGATAGTTGATAATCGTTTATGGCTATCAGGTTCTAATCCCTTTGATGCGTGCATGATGATAGCCTTATGGTCCAAGGTTTTTGCAACTTGTTGGGCAACAAGTCGTGTCACTTTTGTTGGGACAACAAACAAAATCGCATCTACATCTTTCAGTGCCTCTGCTAAGTCGGTGTAGGCAATGATATTTTCATCTAGAACGACATCTTTAAAGTAGTGTTTGTTAGTATGATAGGTATTAATTTCATTGATTTGCTCGGGAATGTTTCCCCAAATACGTACCTCGTGTCCATTGTCATTTAAGACTTGTGAAAGGGCAGTTCCCCAAGAACCAGGCCCCAAGACGGCGATGGTTTGTTTTTCCATATTCCCCTCCTTTATAACCTTCTTTTTACTATTTTACCATAAAAACCTTTATCATGCATTACTGTAGATGAAAGCGCACTAATTTGTATCAAGGAGACTTCTTTGACAAGTTCCCACTTTTTTGCTAGAATAACATCACACAAACAGAATGAGAAGGAGCTGACGCATTGTCGCTCTCTTTTGTCTATTTTTTAAGGAGAAAGTATGCTGATTCAGAAAATAAAAACCTACAAGTGGCAGGCCTTGGCTTCGCTCCTGATGACAGGCTTGATGGTTGCTAGTTCACTTTTGCAACCGCGTTATCTGCAGGAAGTGTTAGACGCCCTCCTTGCTGGGAAATATGAAGCCATTTATAGTATAGGGGCTTGGTTGATTGGTGTGGCCTTGGTCGGTCTAGTTGCTGGTGGTCTTAATGTTGTCCTAGCAGCCTATATTGCCCAAGGAGTTTCATCCGATCTTCGAGAGGATGCCTTCCGTAAAATCCAAACCTTTTCTTATGCCAATATTGAACAATTTAATGCGGGAAATCTAGTCGTTCGCATGACAAATGATATCAACCAGATTCAGAACGTGGTCATGATGACCTTCCAAATTCTTTTCAGACTTCCCCTCTTGTTCATCGGTTCGTTTATCTTGGCGGTTCAAACCCTACCTTCTCTGTGGTGGGTGATTGTTCTCATGGTGATCTTAATTTTTGGTTTGACTGCTGTCATGATGGGTATGATGGGGCCTCGTTTTGCCAAGTTTCAAACCCTTCTTGAACGCATCAATGCCATTGCCAAGGAAAATCTGCGTGGCGTTCGTGTGGTCAAGTCCTTTGTCCAAGAAAAAGAGCAGTTTGCTAAGTTTACGGAGGTTTCAGACGAGCTACTCGGTCAAAATCTTTACATTGGTTATGCCTTTTCAGTAGTGGAACCCTTTATGATGTTGGTCGGTTATGGGTCGGTATTCCTCTCTATTTGGCTAGTTGCAGGGATGGTTCAGTCGGATCCGTCAGTTGTTGGCTCCATTGCTTCCTTTGTCAATTACCTAAGCCAGATTATCTTTACCATTGTTATGGTTGGATTTTTGGGAAATTCTGTCAGTCGTGCCATGATTTCTATGCGTCGTATTCGAGAAATTCTGGACGCAGAGCCAGCCATGACCTTCAAGGATGTCCCAGATGAAGAGTTGGTCGGCAGTCTTAGCTTTGAAAATGTGACCTTTACCTATCCAATGGACAAGGAACCGATGCTGAAAGATGTGAGCTTTACTATCGAACCTGGTCAAATGGTTGGCGTAGTTGGAGCAACTGGTGCAGGAAAATCAACCTTGGCTCAATTAATTCCACGTCTCTTTGACCCACAGAAAGGGGCCATCAAAATCGGAGGCAAGGATATTCGAGAAGTGAGTGAAGGAACCCTGCGTAAAACAGTTTCTATCGTTCTTCAGCGTGCCATTCTCTTTAGTGGAACGATTGCAGATAACTTGAGACAGGGTAAGGGAGATGCCACTCTATTTGAAATGGAGCGTGCAGCCAATATTGCCCAAGCCAGTGAATTCATTCATCGTATGGAGAAAACCTTTGAAAGTCCAGTTGAGGAACGGGGAACCAATTTCTCTGGTGGGCAAAAGCAAAGGATGTCGATTGCTCGTGGAATTGTCAGCAATCCACGTATTCTGATTTTTGACGATTCGACCTCGGCCTTAGATGCCAAGTCAGAGCGCCTGGTTCAAGAAGCCTTGAATAAGGACTTGAAGGGAACGACAACTATTATCATCGCGCAAAAGATTAGCTCGGTTGTTCATGCAGATAAAATCTTGGTTCTAGATCAAGGACGATTGATTGGTCAAGGTACGCATGCAGACTTGGTTGCCAACAATGATGTTTACCGTGAAATCTATGAAACACAGAAAGGAAAGGAGGAGTAACATGAAGACAGTTCAATTTTTTTGGAATTATTTTAAAGTCTATAAGCTATCATTTGTAGTTGTTATCCTGATGATTGTTCTGGCGACTCTTGCCCAAGCTCTCTTTCCGGTATTTTCTGGACAAGCGGTAACAGAGTTAGCTAATTTAGTTCAAGCTTATCAAAATGGCAATCCAGAACTTGTTTGGCAAAGCCTATCAGGAATCATGGTCAATCTTGGTCTGCTAGTTTTGGTTCTATTTATCTCCAGTGTGATATACATGTGTCTCATGACGCGCGTGATTGCAGAATCGACGAACGAGATGCGCAAAGGCCTCTTCGGTAAGCTTGCTCGGTTGACTGTTTCTTTCTTTGATCGCCGACAAGATGGCGATATCCTGTCTCGTTTTACCAGTGATTTGGATAATATCCTCCAAGCTTTTAACGAAAGCTTGATTCAGGTCATGAGCAACATCGTTCTATACATTGGTCTGATTCTTGTCATGTTTTCGAGAAATGTGACGCTGGCCCTCATCACTATTGCCAGTACACCAGTGGCCTTTCTCATGCTGATTTTTATCGTGAAAATGGCACGGAAATATACCAACCTCCAGCAGAAAGAGGTAGGGAAGCTCAATGCCTATATGGATGAAAGTATCTCAGGTCAAAAAGCCGTGATTGTGCAAGGTATTCAAGAGGATATGATGGCAGGATTTCTTGAGCAAAATGAACGTGTGCGCAAGGCAACCTTTAAAGGAAGAATGTTTTCAGGAATTCTGTTCCCTGTCATGAATGGGATGAGTTTGGTTAACACAGCCATCGTCATCTTTGCGGGTTCAGCTGTTTTATTAAATGACAAGACTATTGAAACCAGTACAGCCCTAGGTTTGATTGTTATGTTTGCTCAATTTTCACAGCAGTACTACCAGCCTATTATTCAAGTTGCAGCTAGTTGGGGAAGTCTTCAGTTGGCCTTTACAGGTGCTGAACGGATTCAGGAAATGTTTGATGCTGAAGAAGAAATTCGACCTGAAAAGGCTCCAACCTTTACCAAGTTGCAAGAAGGTGTTGAAATCAGTCATATTGATTTTTCATACTTGCCTGACAAACCTATTTTGAAAGATGTCAGCATTTCTGCCCCTAAAGGCCAGATGACAGCGGTTGTTGGTCCGACGGGTTCAGGAAAAACTACCATTATGAACCTCATCAATCGCTTTTATGATGTTGATGCTGGTGGTATTTATTTTGACGGCAAAGACATTCGCGACTATGACTTGGATAGTCTCAGAAGTAAGGTGGGAATTGTTTTGCAGGATTCGGTCTTGTTTAGCGGAACGATTCGAGACAATATCCGTTTCGGTGTGCCAGATGCTAGTCAAGAAATGGTTGAGGCAGCAGCCAAGGCAACCCACATTCACGACTATATCGAAAGCTTGCCTGATAAGTACGATACCCTTATCGATGATGATCAAAGCATTTTCTCAACAGGACAGAAGCAATTGATTTCTATCGCTCGAACCCTGATGACAGATCCAGAAGTTCTCATTCTCGATGAAGCCACTTCAAACGTAGATACGGTGACAGAAAGCAAGATTCAGCATGCCATGGAGGCGGTTGTAGCAGGCAGAACTAGTTTCGTCATTGCTCATCGCTTGAAGACCATTCTCAATGCAGACCAGATTATTGTCCTCAAAGATGGAGAAGTCATTGAACGTGGTAACCACCATGAACTTTTGAAACTAGGTGGCTTCTATTCAGAACTCTATCACAATCAATTTGTTTTTGAATAAGAAAGAAGTTGTCCTATGTGGGCAGCTTTTTCTTGTCCATAAAAAATATTTATCACGGACTTTAAAAAAACATATTAGACGAAAGGCGTTTTGAGTGATATGATAGAACTATCGTTAACATTCGAAAGGAGAGACATCATGCCTAGAACGGTTGTAGGAGTTGCTGCAAATCTATGTCCCGTAGACGCAGAAGGCAAAAACATTCATTCATCTGTATCTTGTAGATTCGCAGAGAGCATTCGTCAAGTCGGTGGTCTCCCTTTAGTCATTCCTGTTGGTGATGAGTCAGTTGTACGCGATTATGTAGAAATGATTGACAAACTTATCTTGACAGGCGGTCAAAATGTCCATCCTCAGTTTTATGGAGAGAAAAAGACCATCGAGAGCGATGATTATAATCTAGTCCGTGACGAATTTGAATTGGCACTCTTGAAAGAAGCGCTCCGTCAGAATAAACCAATCATGGCAATCTGTCGCGGTGTCCAACTTGTCAATGTTGCCTTCGGTGGAACGCTCAATCAAGAAATTGAAGGTCACTGGCAAGGATTACCTTTCGGAACATCTCACTCTATTGAGACAGTAGAAGGAAGCGTGGTGGCTAAGCTATTTGGAAAAGAAAGTCAAGTCAACTCCGTCCATCGTCAAAGCATTAAAGATTTGGCACCTAATTTCCGTGTAACTGCTATTGATCCAAGAGACCAGACCATCGAAGCGATTGAGTCTATCGATGAGCACCGCATTATCGGTTTGCAGTGGCATCCAGAGTTTCTGGTCAATGAAGAAGATGGCAATTTAGAATTATTTGAGTATTTATTGAATGAACTGTAACGACTGGAACATCTAGTCGTTCTTTCTTTTATTTTTTCAAAATTTTTGGAATGTGGGATTTTTACGCAAACGTTTGAATTCTGATAAAAATTGGAGAAATTCGACAAAAAACTTGAAAAAAACGAAGGTAAGCGTTATGATAGAAAAGAAGAAATATTGGAGGAATAACATGTCACATATTAAATTTGATTATTCAAAAGTTTTAGACAAATTTGTTGCACCACATGAAGTGGAATACATGCAATCACAAGTAACAGCAGCAGATGAATTGATCCGTAAAGGAACTGGTGCTGGTAGCGACTTTTTGGGATGGTTGGACCTTCCTGAAAACTACGACCGCGAAGAATTTGACCGCATCTTGAAAGCTGCTGAGCAAATCAAATCAGACAGCGATGTTTTGGTTGTAATCGGTATCGGTGGATCTTACCTTGGTGCCAAAGCAGCAATCGACTTCTTGAACCACCACTTTGCAAACTTGCAAACAAAAGAAGAACGCAAGGCTCCACAAATCCTTTACGCAGGAAACTCAATCTCATCTACTTACCTTGCTGACTTGGTAGAGTACGTAGCTGATAAAGATTTCTCAGTAAACGTGATTTCTAAATCAGGTACAACAACTGAACCAGCTATCGCTTTCCGTGTATTCAAAGAACTCTTGGTTAAGAAATACGGTCAAGAAGAGGCTAACAAACGTATCTACGCAACAACTGACCGCCAAAAAGGTGCTGTTAAGGTTGAAGCAGATGCTAACGGTTGGGAAACATTTGTTGTTCCAGATGACATCGGTGGACGCTTCTCAGTATTGACAGCAGTTGGTTTGCTTCCAATCGCAGCATCAGGAGCTGACATCAAAGCCCTTATGGAAGGTGCGAATGCGGCTCGCAAAGACTACACTTCAGATAAAATCTCTGAAAACGAAGCTTACCAATACGCAGCAGTTCGTAACATTCTTTACCGTAAAGGCTATGCAACTGAGATCTTGGTAAACTACGAGCCATCACTTCAATACTTCTCAGAATGGTGGAAACAATTGGCTGGTGAATCAGAAGGAAAAGACCAAAAAGGTATCTACCCAACTTCAGCCAACTTCTCAACTGACTTGCACTCACTTGGTCAATTTATCCAAGAAGGAACTCGTATCATGTTTGAAACAGTTGTCCGTGTTGACAAACCTCGTAAAAACGTGATTATCCCTAGCTTGGAAGAAGACCTTGATGGACTTGGTTACCTTCAAGGAAAAGACGTTGACTTTGTAAACAAAAAAGCGACTGATGGAGTTCTTCTTGCCCACACAGATGGTGATGTACCAAACATGTACGTGACCCTTCCAGAGCAAGACGCTTTCACTCTTGGTTACACAATCTACTTCTTCGAATTGGCTATCGCTCTTTCAGGTTACTTGAATGCTATCAACCCATTTGACCAACCAGGTGTTGAAGCTTACAAACGTAACATGTTTGCCCTTCTTGGAAAACCAGGATTTGAAGAATTGAGCAAAGAACTTAACGCACGTCTATAATAATAGAAGAAAAGAGTGGTTTGCCCACTCTTTTTACTCTCTTTATTCATAGAAATTGGACTCAGCCAAGACTTGTGATATAATATAGAGAGCAAAAAGGCAGACGCCTAGAGACTTTATAGGAGAAACTATGTCAAAAGATATCCGCGTACGTTACGCACCAAGTCCAACAGGACTACTACACATCGGGAATGCCCGTACAGCGTTGTTCAACTACTTGTATGCACGTCATCATGGTGGAACTTTTATCATTCGTATCGAAGATACTGACCGTAAACGTCATGTCGAGGATGGTGAACGTTCACAACTTGAAAACCTTCGCTGGTTAGGCATGGATTGGGATGAAAGCCCAGAAACACATGAAAAATACCGCCAGTCTGAGCGTTTGGACTTGTATCAAAAATACATCGACCAACTGTTAGCTGAAGGAAAAGCCTACAAATCTTACGTTACAGAAGAAGAGTTGGCAGCTGAACGCGAACGCCAAGAAGCAGCTGGCGAAACACCACGCTACATCAATGAATACCTTGGTATGAGTGAAGAAGAAAAAGCAACTTACATCGCAGAACGTGAAGCAGCAGGGATCATCCCAACTGTTCGTTTGGCTGTCAATGAGTCAGGTATCTACAAGTGGCATGATATGGTCAAAGGTGATATCGAATTTGAAGGTGGCAATATCGGTGGTGACTGGGTTATCCAAAAGAAAGACGGCTACCCAACTTACAACTTTGCCGTTGTTATCGATGACCACGACATGCAAATCTCTCATGTAATCCGTGGAGATGACCACATTGCTAATACACCAAAACAGCTTATGGTTTATGAAGCGCTTGGTTGGGAAGCACCAGAGTTTGGTCACATGACCTTAATCATCAACTCTGAAACTGGTAAAAAATTGTCTAAACGTGACACCAACACCCTTCAGTTTATCGAAGACTACCGTAAAAAAGGTTATTTACCAGAAGCAGTCTTTAACTTTATTGCTCTTCTTGGTTGGAACCCAGGTGGCGAAGATGAGATTTTCTCTCGTGAAGAACTCATTAAACTTTTCGATGAAAACCGCCTCAGCAAGTCACCAGCAGCCTTTGACCAGAAGAAACTAGACTGGATGAGCAATGACTATATCAAGAATGCAGACCTAGAAACTATCTTTGAGATGGCAAAACCATTCTTAGAGGAAGCAGGCCGTTTAACTGACAAGGCTGAAAAACTAGTTGAGCTCTATAAACCACAAATGAAATCAGTAGATGAGATTATTCCATTGACAGATCTTTTCTTCTCAGATTTCCCAGAATTGACAGAAGCAGAGCGTGAAGTCATGGCGGGTGAAACAGTCCTAACAGTTCTTGAAGCCTTCAAGGCAAAACTTGAAGCGATGACAGATGATGAATTTGTAACAGAAAATATCTTCCCACAAATCAAAGCTGTTCAAAAAGAAACAGGTATCAAAGGGAAAAATCTCTTCATGCCTATTCGTATCGCTGTTTCAGGTGAAATGCATGGACCAGAATTACCAGATACAATTTTCTTGCTTGGACGTGAAAAATCAATCCAGCATATCGAAAATATGTTAAAAGAAATCTCTAAATAAGAAGGATGTAATAATGGACATCTGGGAAAAGATGTACGAAGAGGCACAGAAATTGTATAATCCACATGAAGTATCTGATTTTGTTTATGCTAATCATGTCGTTGCCGCAGTAGAAGCAGAAGATGGACAAATATTTACAGGTTTCTGCATGGAGGGAACTTGTGGTGTTTTCCATCTCTGCGCAGAGCGGGCGGCTCTCTTCAATATGTACCAATTTTCAGGACAAACTAAGGTTAAAAAAGTATTAGCCTTTCGAGACAAACCACCTTATGGTGGAAGTTCCGGTATGCCTTGTGGCGCTTGCAGAGAATTCCTCTTAGAGTTGAACGCTGAAAATAAAGATGCAGAATTCATGATGGACTATAATATAAGAAAAACAGTTAAAGTTGCAGAACTAATGCCCTATTGGTGGGGAGAAGAACGTGCTTCTAAGTTTAATAATCAATAGAAGAGTCAGTATAATTCTGGCTCTTTTTACTTAATTTGAAAAAAACAGAAAAAAGTAGTTGACAAAGGTGAAAAAGTCTGTATAATAGTAAGAGTTGAAAATAACAGCTCAGGTCCGTTGGTCAAGGGGTTAAGACACCGCCTTTTCACGGCGGTAACACGGGTTCGAATCCCGTACGGACTATGGTATGTTGCGGTTGAGGCACTTGATGAAAAAAGATTAAAAAAGTTTCAAAAAAGTGTTGACAAGAAAAAGCAGCTGTGATATACTAATATAGTTGTCACTTGAGAGAAGCGAGTGACAAAGACCTTTGAAAACTGAACAAGACGAACCAATGTGCAGGGCACTACAACTAAGATTGTAGTACTGAACAATGAAAAAACAATAAATCTGTCAGTGACAGAAATGAGTGAGAACTCAAACTTTTAATGAGAGTTTGATCC
>NZ_JPFY01000010.1:0-102447 GCF_000722755.1 Streptococcus mitis
TCCCATGATTTTATATCAGTAAGAGCCCTGAGAGATGATCAGGTAGATAGGTTAGAAGTGGAAGTGTGGCGACACATGTAGCGGACTAATACTAATAGCTCGAGGACTTATCCAAAGTAACTGAGAATATGAAAGCGAGAGGTTTTCTTGGTTTGAATAGATATTCAATTTTGAGTAGGTATTACTCAGAGTTAAGTGACGATAGCCTAGGAGATACACCTGTACCCATGCCGAACACAGAAGTTAAGCCCTAGAACGCCGGAAGTAGTTGGGGGTTGCCCCCTGTGAGATATGGAAGTCGCTTAGCTCTAGGGAGTTTAGCTCAGCTGGGAGAGCATCTGCCTTACAAGCAGAGGGTCAGCGGTTCGATCCCGTTAACTCCCATTTAAGCGGGTGTAGTTTAGTGGTAAAACTACAGCCTTCCAAGCTGTTGTCGCGAGTTCGATTCTCGTCACCCGCTTTGAACTTTGTTCAATTACCAAGTTTTTAACTTGGGCGCGTAGCTCAGGTGGTTAGAGCGCACGCCTGATAAGCGTGAGGTCGGTGGTTCGAGTCCACTCGTGCCCATAAAGTTTGGTCCGTTGGTCAAGGGGTTAAGACACCGCCTTTTCACGGCGGTAACACGGGTTCGAATCCCGTACGGACTATTTTGGAGGATTACCCAAGTCCGGCTGAAGGGAACGGTCTTGAAAACCGTCAGGCGTGTAAAAGCGTGCGTGGGTTCGAATCCCACATCCTCCTTTTGTATTAACGCGGGATGGAGCAGCTCGGTAGCTCGTCGGGCTCATAACCCGAAGGTCGTAGGTTCAAATCCTGCTCCCGCAATAAGGCTCGGTAGCTCAGTTGGTAGAGCAATGGATTGAAGCTCCATGTGTCGGCGGTTCGATTCCGTCTCGCGCCATTTATATATTTTGGAAGGGTAGCGAAGAGGCTAAACGCGGCGGACTGTAAATCCGCTCCTTCGGGTTCGGGGGTTCGAATCCCTCCCCTTCCATTTTACGGGCATAGTTTAAAGGTAGAACTAAGGTCTCCAAAACCTTCAGTGTGGGTTCAATTCCTACTGCCCGTGTTAATAGAATTATGGCGGGTGTGGTGAAGTGGTTAACACACCAGATTGTGGCTCTGGCATGCGTGGGTTCGATCCCCATCACTCGCCTATTTTATATTATTGGGGTATAGCCAAGCGGTAAGGCAAGGGACTTTGACTCCCTCATGCGTTGGTTCGAATCCAGCTACCCCAGTTACTATTTGCCGGCGTGGCGGAATTGGCAGACGCGCTGGACTCAAAATCCAGTGTCCGCAAGGACGTGCCGGTTCGACCCCGGCCGCCGGTATAGTATAGAGTTAAGGAACGTTGTAAATCTTCGTTCCTTTTTTATATAATTTTTGGTATAATAGTAGTTATTCAAATTTTATCTAGATTATGAAAGTGTAGGGAAGTATGTCTCGTTCTATCGATTTATTAAAACATCGGTATTTGAAAAATATTAAAGAAAATCCTGAATTGTTTGTCGGGATTGAGCTGGAATATCCTGTTACAAATTTAGAAGGGGATGCTACAGATATTGAAGTTATCAAGCACTTATTCCGATATTTAGTTTCTGCTATGAATTTTACTGTCGAAAAGGTTGATGATTTTGGAAATCCTATTCAGTTAGTTGATCCAGTAAGTCAGGATGCTATTTTATTTGAAGTTTCCTATACCACGATAGAGTTTGCATGTGGTAAGGCTGAAACGATTCAAGAGGTCGAAAATCGTTTTAACAATTATATGGAAGTGATTCAGAAAAAGTTAGCTGAATCCAATCATGCTATTGTTGGCTGTGGTATTCACCCGAACTGGGATAAAAATGATAATTGTCCAGTGGCTTACCCACGCTATCAGATGTTGATGGACTATTTGAATTTGAGTAGAAATGTGACTAAATCAGACTTACATCAATTCCCTGAATACGGAGCGTTTATTTGTGGGAGTCAGGTTCAGTTGGATGTTTCAAAGTCTAACTACTTACGAGTGATTAATGCTTTTACCCAAATTGAAGCAGTTAAGGCTTATTTATTTGCAAACTCTGAGTTTACAGGTGCGGATTGGGATACGAAAATTTCAAGGGATATTTTCTGGGAAGAATCGATGCATGGTATCTATCCAGAAAACGTTGGGGTCAATGCAAGACTATTTAAAGATGAGGATAATTTTTTTGATTATCTAGATCATTCTGCAATTTTTACTGCGGAACGTGATGAACAAACCTTTTATTTTTATCCGATTCAGGCTAGGGACTATTTGGCTACACCTGAAATCCAAGCATTTTCTCTTAATGGGGATGAGATTCTTATTTCCCCTCAAGAGAAGGATTTTGAAACCCATCGTAGTTATCAGTACCAAGACTTAACGACTCGCGGAACAGTTGAGTTTCGTAGTGTGTGTACTCAACCTCTAGATAGAACCTTCGCTTCAGCAGCTTTTCACTTGGGACTGTTAGTTAATTTAGATAAGTTAGAAGCTTACTTAGAAACAGCACCTTTCTTTAAAGAATTTGGGCGAAATTATAAGTTTTTAAGACGGCAATTTTCTAAGAAAAAGCTTACAGATGAGGAAGAAGCTGGGATTATTGAATTTTCCAAAGACTTACTCCTGCTAGCTGAGGAAGGACTGGAGATGAGAAATAAGCAAGAAACGATCTATTTACAGCCTTTGAAAGAAGAATTGAGCCTATAATTTCTCTTATAAAGGGAGAATTTTCTGAAAAATCATGATATAATGGAAGAGACTATAGATAAAGGATAAAGAGTAATGACATTAGTTTATCAATCAACGCGTGATGCCAATAATACAGTAACTGCCAGCCAAGCTATTTTGCAAGGTTTGGCGACGGACGGTGGTTTGTTTACACCGGTTACTTATCCAAAGGTAGATTTGGACTTTGACAAATTGAAAGATGCTTCTTATCAGGAAGTTGCTAAGATTGTTTTGTCAGCATTTTTAGATGACTTTACAGCTGAAGAGTTGGACTACTGTATCAACAATGCCTACGATAGCAAATTTGATACTCCATCTATTGCGCCTTTGGTGAAATTAGACGGTCAATATAACTTGGAACTTTTCCATGGTTCAACAATTGCTTTTAAGGATATGGCCTTGTCTATTTTGCCATACTTTATGACAACAGCTGCTAAGAAGCATGGTTTGGAGAACAAGATTGTCATCTTAACAGCGACATCTGGTGATACTGGGAAAGCCGCTATGGCAGGGTTTGCGGATGTTCCTGGTACTGAGATTATCGTCTTTTATCCAAAGGATGGTGTCAGCAAGGTACAAGAGTTGCAAATGACCACTCAGACTGGTGATAATACTCATGTTATCGCCATTGATGGTAACTTTGACGATGCGCAAACAAATGTGAAGCATATGTTTAACGATGTGGCTCTTCGTGAAAGATTAGCGGCCAACAAGTTACAATTTTCATCAGCAAACTCTATGAATATCGGTCGTTTGGTGCCACAGATTGTTTATTATGTTTATGCCTATGCTCAGTTGGTTAAGTCTGGTGAGATTGTGGCTGGTGATAAGGTCAACTTCACAGTACCAACAGGAAACTTTGGAAATATCTTGGCTGCCTTTTATGCTAAACAAATCGGACTTCCAGTTGGTAAATTAATCTGTGCTTCAAATGACAACAATGTTTTGACAGACTTCTTCAAGACACGTGTTTACGATAAGAAGCGTGAGTTTAAGGTAACAACTAGCCCATCTATGGATATCTTAGTATCTTCAAACTTGGAGCGTTTGATTTTCCATCTTTTGGGGAATGATGCAGTTAAGACAGCTGAACTTATGAATGCCTTGAATACACAAGGACAATATGAATTGACAGACTTCGACGAGTCTATTCTGGACCTCTTTGTGGCTGAATATGCGACTGAGGAAGAAACAGCAGCAGAAATCAAACGTGTTTATCAAACAGATGCCTACATTGAGGATCCACATACGGCAGTTGCCTCAGCAGTGTATAGAAAATACCAAGCGTCTACTGGCGATGTTACCAAGACAGTGATTGCTTCAACAGCTAGTCCATACAAGTTCCCAGTGGTTGCAGTAGAGGCTGTGACAGGGAAATCTGGTTTGACAGACTTTGAAGCCTTGGCTCAATTACATGACATTTCAGGAGTGGCAGTGCCACCAGCGGTTGATGGCCTTGAAACAGCTCCAGTTCGTCATAAAACAACAGTGGCAGCTGCTGACATGCAAGCAGCGGTTGAGGCTTATTTAGGACTTTAAGACAGAGGGCGTAAACTCGGTTGGGAAACCAACTGAGTTTCTTTTCATCAGGAGGAAGGATTGTTTAAGAAAAATAAAGACATTCTTAATATTGCATTGCCAGCTATGGGTGAAAACTTTTTGCAGATGCTCATGGGAATGGTGGACAGTTATTTGGTTGCTCATTTAGGATTGATAGCCATTTCGGGTGTATCAGTAGCTGGCAATATTATCACGATTTATCAGGCGATTTTCATCGCTCTGGGAGCTGCTATTTCCAGTGTTATTTCAAAAAGTTTGGGGCAGAAGGATCAATCTATGCTAGCCTATCATGTGACTGAAGCCTTGAAGATTACCTTACTATTAAGTTTCCTTTTAGGATTTTTGTCCATCTTCGCTGGGAAAGAGATGTTAGGACTTTTGGGGACGGAGAGAGATGTAGCTGAGAGTGGTGGACTCTACCTATCTTTGGTAGGCGGATCGATTGTTCTCTTAGGTTTAATGACTAGTCTGGGAGCCTTGATTCGCGCAACGCATAATCCACGTCTGCCTCTCTATGTTAGTTTTTTATCCAATGCCTTGAATATTCTTTTTTCAAGTCTAGCTATTTTTGTCCTGGATATGGGGATAGCTGGTGTTGCTTGGGGAACTATTCTGTCTCGTTTGGTTGGTCTTGTAATTTTATGGTCGCAATTAAAGTTGCCTTTTGATAAACCGACCTTTGGTTTAGATAAGGAACTATTGACCTTAGCTTTGCCAGCAGCTGGAGAGCGGCTCATGATGCGGGCTGGCGATGTCGTGATCATTGCCTTGGTCGTGTCTTTTGGAACGGAGGCAGTTGCTGGAAATGCAATCGGAGAAGTTTTGACCCAGTTTAACTACATGCCTGCTTTTGGTGTTGCGACGGCGACGGTCATGCTGGTAGCTCGAGCAGTTGGGGAGGATAATTGGAATAGAGTAGATAAGTTGAGCAAGCAAACCTTTTGGCTTTCTCTGGTCTTCATGTTACCCTTGACCTTCAGTATTTATGCTTTGGGTATACCACTAACTCATCTCTTTACGACTGATTCTCTAGCGGTGGAGGCTAGTGTTCTAGTGACACTTTTTTCACTACTAGGGACCCCCATGGCGGCTGGAACAGTCATCTATACGGCTGTTTGGCAGGGCTTGGGGAATGCTCGTCTTCCCTTTTATGCGACAAGTATAGGGATGTGGTGTATCCGAATTGGGACAGCTTATCTGATGGGGATTGTGCTTGGTTGGGGCTTGCCCGGTATTTGGGCTGGAACCCTTTTGGATAATGGTTTTCGCTGGTTATTTCTACGTTACCTTTACCAGCGTTATATGAGCTTGAAAGGATAGGAAATGCAAAAAACAGCTTTTATTTGGGATTTAGACGGGACTTTATTGGACTCTTATGAAGCGATTTTATCAGGGATTGAGGAGACTTTTGGTCAGTTTGCTATTCCTTATGATAAAGGGAAGGCGAGGGAGTTTATTCTCAAGTATTCTGTTCAGGATTTGCTTGTGCAGGTGGCGGAAGAGAGAAAACTGGATGTGGAAGTGTTAAATCAGGTGCGTGCCCAGAGTCTGGCTGAAAAAAATGCCCAGGTAGTCTTAATGCCAGGTGCGCGTGAGGTGTTGAATTGGGCAGACCAAGCAGGAATTCAGCAGTTTGTTTACACTCATAAGGGAGATAATGCTTTTGCTATTCTCAGAGACTTGGGGTTGGAATCCTATTTCACAGAGATTTTAACCAGTCAGAGTGGCTTTGCGCGTAAACCTAGTTCAGAAGCGGCTACCTATCTGTTAGACAAGTATCAGTTGAATTCTGAGAAGACCTATTATATAGGGGACCGGACTCTGGATGTGGAATTTGCCCAGAATAGTGGGATTCAAAGCCTCAACTTTTTAGAGTCGACTTATGAAGGTAATCACAGGATTCAAGCGTTAGCAGATATTTCCCGTATTTTTGAGGCTGAGCAATAAAAAGATTGTGTCAGTTTTGTGACAGAGACCTAACAAACTATTTCAAGTAATCGAGTTTGTTACAAGGAATAGACAGTTCTGTTAAATAGGCCCGAGAGGGCTTTTTTTCTACATTTTTTGTGTTATCATAGACAGGTACTCATTTGAAAGGAATTTGAAAGAATGAAGAAAAGAATATTATTAGCCTCAACAGTAGCCTTGTCATTTGCCCCAGTATTGGCAACTCAAGCAGAAGAAGTTCTTTGGACCGCACGTAGTGTTGAACAAATCCAAAATGATTTGACTAAAACGGATAACAAAACAAGTTATACCGTTCAGTATGGTGATACCTTGAGCACCATTGCAGAAGCCTTGGGTGTAGATGTCACAGTTCTTGCGAATTTGAATAAAATCACTAATATGGACTTGATTTTCCCAGAAACTGTTTTGACAACGACTGTCAATGAAGCAGAAGAAGTAACGGAAGTTGAAATCCAAACACCTCAAGCGGCTTCTAGTGAAGAAGTGACAACTGCGACAGCAGATTTGACAACCAATCAAGTGACCGTTGATGATCAAACTGTTCAAGTTGCAGATCTTTCTCAACCAATTGCAGAAGCTCCAAAAGCGGTAGAAGCTTCAAGCACAAAAGAAGTGACATCAAATTCAGAAGTTGCAGAGACAGTGACTGCTGCAGAAGAAGTGGCATCATCTACAAACACTTCTACGTCAGCTGAGCAAACATTCGAAACAACCAGTCCAGTTGAAGAAGCAGCTCCTCAGGCAACGATTCCAGCTGAGAAAGAGGAAACTCAAGCAAGCCCACACGCTGCTTCAACAGTGGAACCAACTACAACTCCAGTAGAAGAAAAAGCAACAGAAACAACTGCAACAAGTTCTGAAGAAGCAAAAGAAGCATCATCAAGTGAAGCTACAACAGCAGTTTCTACTTATCAACCAGAAGAGACGAAAACAACTTCAGCAACTTACGCAGCTCCAGCTGCGCCCGATTATGCTGGACTGGCAGCAGCGAAATCTGAAAATGCTGGCCTTCAACCACAAACAGCTGCCTTTAAAGAAGAAATCGCCAACTTGTTTGGCATCACATCCTTTAGTGGTTACCGTCCAGGAGATAGTGGAGATCACGGAAAAGGTTTGGCTATCGACTTTATGGTACCAGAAAGCTCAGAATTAGGGGATAAGATTGCGGAATACGCTATTCAAAACATGGCCAGCCGTGGTATTAGTTACATTATTTGGAAACAACGTTTCTATGCTCCATTCGATAGCAAATATGGGCCAGCTAATACTTGGAACCCAATGCCAGACCGCGGTAGTGTGACAGAAAATCACTATGACCACGTTCACGTTTCAATGAATGGATAAACCAGACTTGGTAATATCATTTTTACGAATGAGATTTAGCTTTCGTGATAGAAAGCGAGTCTCGTTCGTTTTTTCTTTGTCATACTCTTCGAAAATCTCTTTAAACCACGTCAGTTTTATCTGCAACCTCAAAGCTGTGCTTTGAGCAACCTACGGACAGCTTCCTAGTGTGCTCTTTAATTTTCATTGAGTATCAATATGAATGGGAAATGGAAGTTACCATTTTGTAATGATTGAAGCAACATTCTTGCAATCTATTTTAATTTATATTATACTTGATTAGTCAATTATTGATGAATCAATCGAAAAGAGAAAAGAAATGATAGAGATTCAAGATCTGCTTTATCAACTCCGCTTGTCTGAGCAAGCGAGTACGCAATTGTTTGAAAAAAGACTTGGGATTAGTTTGACACGGTATCAGATTTTACTGTTTTTATTGGAGAATTCTCCCTGTAATCAAATGGCGGTTCAGGAGCGTTTGAAGATTGATCAGGCTGCTTTGACACGACATTTCAAGATTTTGGAAAAGGAAGGTTTGGTGGAGCGTCATCGTAATCCTGAAAATCAGCGGGAAGTGTTGGTAGAGGCTACGAAGTATGCCAAGGAGCAGTTAGTGGTGAATCCACCTCTGAATCATGTCAGGGTTAAGGAAGCGATGGAAAGTATCTTAACAGAGTCTGAGAGAACAGAACTCAGCCGTTTATTAAATAAATTGGTTTTGGGGATTGAAAATATAGAAATTTAAGGAGAAATAGATGTCAATTATTACAATCATTTTAGCAACGATTGTTGCTTTGGAACATTTTTACATTTTTTATTTGGAAAGTATTGCAACGCAATCAGATGCGACTAGTCGTGTCTTTAATATGGACAAGGAAGAACTGGCTCGTCCGTCTGTAAGTTCATTGTTTAAAAATCAAGGGATTTATAATGCTCTGCTAGGAGTCTTTCTCTTGTATGGGATTTTTTTCTCACAGAATTTAGAAATTGTCACTATTTTTGTTTTATTTGTAATCGGGGCTACGGCTTACGGCTCTCTAACAACAGATAAGAAAATTATTTTAAAGCAAGGCGGACCAGCTATTTTGACCTTGATCAGTATTTTACTCTTTAAATAAGTTCAAAGGTCTATCCTAGTCTCGCTAGTCCTTTTCACTCCAGAATAAGGGAAATATGTTATACTTGTTTTATTGTCGGAAAAAGAGTTTCATGGAATTGGTTGTAAGGAGTTAGAAATGAAAGTATTAGTGACAGGTTTTGAGCCCTTTGGAGGGGAAAAGGTCAATCCAGCCTTGGAGGCCATTAAAGGTTTACCAGCTGAAATCCATGGTGCTGAGGTCCGTTGGCTAGAAGTGCCGACAGTCTTTCACAAATCGTCCCATGTATTGGAAGAAGAGATGAGCCGTTATCAACCTGACTTTGTCCTTTGTATCGGCCAAGCAGGTGGAAGAACTAGTTTGACACCTGAGCGAGTAGCCATTAATCAAGACGATGCACGCATTCCTGATAACGAAGGTAATCAGCCGATTGATCTTCCCATTCGCCCAGACGGTGCTCCGGCCTACTTTAGTAGTCTGCCGATTAAAGCGATGGTTCAAGCTATAAAAAAAGAGGGATTGCCGGCCTCTGTTTCCAATACTGCAGGGACTTTTGTCTGCAATCATTTGATGTATCAGGCCCTCTATTTGGCAGAAAAGAAATTTCCCCATGTTAAGGCAGGTTTTATGCACATTCCTTATATGATGGAACAGGTGGTGAATCGACCGACCACTCCAGCTATGAGTTTAGTGGACATTAGGCGAGGGATAGAAGCGGCAATCGGCGCCATCATCGAACATGGAGATCAAGACCTCAAGTTGGTAGGTGGAGAAACTCATTGATAGAAAAAAGCTTGAGGGAACCACCTTCAAGCTTTTGGACGTTTTCGAGCCAATACTGCTCGGTAAAAAATCACTTTATTGATTTGAATGTAGGGTAGGAGTGAGAAACTAGCAATCCCAAAAGTAATCCAATTGAGGAAGTACCAAGGAAGGAGTTGTAAGTCTAGGACGAAACGCTGGAACTTGTAGCCTTTCATCAGGAAACGGCTGGTTTTAAGGATTTGTCCTGGTTTGGCTTGTCCCAAGTCTAGGGTGTCACAGAGGAGAAATTCTACCTGCGAATAGGCATAGTATTGTGGAATATAGAGACTATTTCCGACAATCATCAAGAGGATACTTGCTAGAAAATAGAGACCAAAGGTCATGAGGAAACGTTCAGTTTCAACTGACGAGAGATCCAGATTGGGAAACTCAGGATGAAGGACAACGAATTTCTTTGCTAGAAAGCTACTGTAAAAGAGGAAGTAAATCCCAAGCAAACTAGGAATACTCCATAAGAAGAGATAGAAGCGTTTGAGAAGGAGAGTTAAAAAGGTTTGTGAAAAGTACTCTTCGTTAAAGAGAGTGAGACTATTTTTGATGGATAGTTCTGTATCGGGATTCTTGATGAGTTTAAGTGTTGTGTAGACTGAACTGGTTAGAAGAATAGTTCCGATAAAGGAGACTAATAGTGGAAAAAGGTAGGCTTGGAATACATGACTAAGTACGCTTAAAAAGGGTTGTTCTAAAACACTCTCGTTGATGCGCTCTAAGGGATTGAGGAAGCCAGACAAAATGACCAGCATGCTAGGTAAGAGATAGACGAGAAAGAGGCGGGGATTTTCAGCCTGAAATTGTCTGGCCTGCAGACGAACGGTTTTTAAATCAATTTTTGAGTTTTTCATTCTCTCATTATACCATAGTTCGTGACAGTTCCTACTTTTTTTGATAAAATCATACAGTATGCCCTTGGGTACAAAGTATGAACTGGGACTGTCTTTCCCAGCTTCGGAGGTAAAAAATGTCAGATTCACCAATCAAATATCGTTTGATTAAGAAAGAAAAACACACAGGAGCTCGTCTGGGAGAAATCATCACTCCCCACGGTACCTTCCCAACACCTATGTTTATGCCAGTTGGGACACAAGCCACTGTCAAAACTCAGTCGCCTGAAGAATTGAAGGAGATGGGTTCGGGAATTATCCTGTCAAACACCTATCATCTCTGGCTTCGTCCTGGAGATGAACTCATCGCTCGCGCAGGTGGTCTCCACAAGTTCATGAATTGGGACCAGCCTATCTTGACAGATAGTGGTGGTTTCCAGGTTTATTCCTTAGCAGATAGCCGCAATATCACAGAAGAAGGTGTAACTTTTAAAAACCATCTCAATGGTTCTAAGATGTTCCTATCGCCAGAAAAAGCTATCTCTATTCAGAATAATCTGGGCTCAGACATCATGATGTCCTTTGACGAATGTCCTCAGTTTTATCAACCATACGACTACGTTAAGAAATCAATCGAGCGTACCAGTCGTTGGGCTGAGCGTGGTTTGAAGGCTCACCGTCGTCCACATGACCAAGGGTTATTTGGAATTGTGCAAGGGGCTGGATTTGAAGACCTGCGTCGCCAATCGGCTCATGACCTTGTCAGTATGGATTTCCCAGGCTACTCTATCGGTGGTTTGGCAGTGGGAGAAACCCACGAAGAGATGAATGCGGTCTTGGACTTTACAACTCAACTGCTGCCTGAAAATAAACCCCGCTATTTGATGGGTGTGGGAGCGCCAGATAGCTTGATTGATGGGGTGATTCGTGGTGTAGATATGTTTGACTGTGTCTTGCCGACTCGTATCGCTCGTAATGGGACTTGTATGACCAGTCAAGGTCGTTTGGTTGTCAAAAATGCTCAGTTTGCTGAGGACTTTACGCCACTGGATCCTGAGTGTGATTGCTACACATGTAAGAACTATACACGCGCTTATCTTCGTCACCTGCTCAAGGCTGATGAAACCTTCGGTATCCGCTTGACTAGCTACCACAATCTTTACTTCTTGCTTAACCTGATGAAGCAAGTGCGACAAGCCATCATGGATGACAATCTCTTGGAATTCCGTGAGTATTTTGTTGAAAAATATGGCTATAATAAGTCAGGCCGTAATTTTTAAACTGGAATTGATATAAGCTAAAAATCCTAAGTTTTCTCTTGGGATTTTTCTTCTTTTTTTGATAGAATAAAGTGTATAATGAAAGGGAGAATAAACTCGTATGCGCATTAAATGGTTTTCCTTGATTAGGATTACAGGTTTACTTTTGGTACTCTTGTATCATTTCTTTCAGACTATCTTTCCTGGAGGATTTTTCGGGGTAGATGTCTTTTTCACGTTTTCAGGCTTCCTGATTACGGCTCTACTCATCGAAGAATTTTCTAAAAAGCATGAGATTGATTTGATAGGATTTTTTAGGAGACGCTTTTATCGGATTGTGCCACCTGTGGTTTTGATGGTCTTGGTAACCATGCCCTTTACTTTTCTAGTTCGGCAAGATTATGTGGCTGGAATTGGGGGTCAGATTGCGGGTGTCTTAGGCTTCATGACCAACTTCTATGAACTCCTAACAGGTGGGAGCTATGAATCTCAGTTCATTCCACATTTGTTTGTTCATAATTGGAGCTTGGCTGTTGAGGTTCACTACTATATACTCTGGGGATTGGCAGTTTGGTTCTTATCTAAACAGTCCAGATCAAATGGTCAGTTGAGAGGAATGGTCTTTCTCTTATCTGCTGCTGCCTTCTTGATCAGCTTCTTCTCCATGTTTATCGGTAGTTTTCTAGTAACCTCTTATTCTTCTGTTTACTTCTCTAGTTTAACTCATGTCTATCCATTCTTTTTGGGAAGTATCTTAGCAACGATTGTAGGCGTTCGTCAGACGACTTCCCTAGTTAAGCAGTTGGATAAAATATGGGATTTACGAAAGACCCTTTTAGTTTTTGGAGGAGGTTTTGGCTTCCTACTCATTTTGACTTTCTTTGTCAAATTTACCTATCTCTTTGCCTATCTTATGGGCTTCTTGCTTGCCAGCCTTGCAACCATTGCTATGATTCTGGCGGCGCGTGTCTTACATGAAAAGACTCCTAACGTGCAGGAGCCAAAGATGATCAGCTTTTTAGCGGATACTAGCTATGCGGTTTATCTTTTCCATTGGCCTTTCTACATTATTTTCTCACAGTTGACATCAAATCTTCTTGCTGTGTTATTAACTTTGATTTTTTCTTATGGATTTGCCAGCCTATCATTTTATGTACTGGAACCTTGGATTGCAGGAAAGGACACATCTATTCTACAAACTCTTCGTCCCCTGCCTCATATTCATATAATCCTTGCAGCAAGTACTGGAATTTTGGCCTTCATTGTCTTTTTAGTGACTTTGATGGCGCCACAAGTGGGAGCTTTTGAGACAGACTTAACTGTCAATGGCTTGAAGCAAGCTGCAACAAATATTAGCCAGACCAAGGTGATGACAGAACGAGCAGAAGCTGATAGTTTAGGAATTGCTGATGGCACTATGCTAATTGGTGACTCGGTGGCCTTAAGGGCAAATACAGCCCTGCAGACAGCCCTTCCTGGAGCACAGATTAACGCACAGGTCAGCAGAACAACTAAGACTGCCAATGAAATCATGCTCAACAATAGCCAGAATAAATTTCTACCAAAGATGGTGGTTATTGCAACTGGGGTAAATAATCCTGAAAATTATAAGGAAGACTGGGATAGTATCGTAAAAAATCTTCCTAAGGGGCACCATATGGTTTTGGTGACTCCTTATGAAGGAGATAAGACAAAAGAGACCTATGCAATCGTTGAGAAAGAGGCTGCCTATATGAGAGAATTGGCAGAGAAGACACCTTACATCACGATAGCAGATTGGAATCAAGTTGCTAAGGAACATCCAGAAATTTGGACTGGAACAGACCAAGTCCATTTTGGAAGTGACAACAGTAAAATTGAAGCAGGAGCAAAATTGTATGCAGATACCATTGCTACAGCCTTGCAAACAGCTCAAGACAAGCCAGTCAAATCAAAATAACTTGTATTTAAAAGAGAAGAGTTGGAGAAATCCAGCTCTTTTAAAATATCTCTAGAAAATAGGTCTATACCATTTACAAATAAAAAAGAAAGGTTTATAATGTAATTGACATAATAAATTGTGGAATCAATCTTTTAAGGAGGTTAACATTATGCCTAACTATATTAAAGCGGATCAGTTTTTCTACCCACACGGAGTGCGTCGTGGTGGTTACTTGGAACTTGTGGACGGCAAGTTTGGAAAACATGTCGAGCAGATTCCTGAGGGAGCTGAGATTATTGACTATACAGGTTATAGCATTGCTCCAGGACTTGTAGATACCCACATTCATGGATTTGGCGGTGTGGATGTTATGGATAATAATATCGAAGGAACCCTTCATACCATGAGTGAAGGACTCCTCAGCATGGGGGTAACGAGCTTCTTGCCAACCACTTTGACATCATCTTATGAGCAATTGCTTGCGGTAACAGAAAATATTGGTGCTCGTTACCAGGAAGCAAGTGGAGCCAAGATTCGTGGGATTTATTTTGAAGGGCCTTATTTCACAGAGAAATACAAGGGCGCTCAAAACCCTGCCTACATGAAAGATCCTCGTATGGATGAGTTTCGTGCTTGGCAAAAAGCAGCAAATGGCCTGCTAAACAAAATTGCCCTTGCGCCAGAACGTGAAGGTGTAGAAGACTTTGTTCGTACGGTTACAGGCGAAGGCGTGACGGTTGCTCTTGGTCACTCAGATGCAACATTTGACGAAGCTAAAAAGGCAGTAGATGCTGGAGCGAGCGTCTGGGTACATGCCTACAATGGCATGCGTGGCTTGACTCACCGTGAACTCGGTATGGTTGGAGCTATGTATCAATTGCCACATACCTATGCAGAGTTAATCTGTGATGGTCACCACGTAGATCCAAAAGCCTGCGAAATTCTTATCAAACAAAAAGGAACTGAAAATATTGCCCTTATCACAGACTGTATGACAGCTGGTGGATTGGAAGACGGTGACTACATGTTGGGAGAATTCCCAGTTGTCGTTGCAAATGGAACTGCTCGCCTCAAATCGACAGGTAACTTGGCAGGTTCTATTCTCAAACTCAAAGATGGTTTGAAAAATGTTGTCGATTGGAATATTGCCTCTCCACACGAAGCAGTTATGATGGCCAGCTTCAACCCAGCAAAATCTGTTCACATTGATGATGTCTGTGGTCAAATCCGTGAAGGCTACGACGCAGACTTTATCGTACTAGATAAAGATTTGGAATTGGTAGCAACCTACCTAGATGGCGTGAAACGTTATCAAGCATAAGAGAGAAAGCAGGAGTTAAAGACTGATTTCTTTTCAGGTTTTATAAAGAATAAATTGCACCCCAAAAGTTAGATTTTTTCCGCCTAACTTTCGGGGTGTTTTCGTTATGTGTAAAACAGAACTAAATTCTCTAGATAAACTATTCATCTAACTTTTTTGGGGAGGGAGTACTGTTTGGAAGATTTTTTAATTTCCTAGGTAAATATCCTTAAATGAGGAGTAAGGATATACATAAGAAAATTCTTTGTTGTCTTGAAGTGGCTTCCTTTTGTCTTTAGAAAACACCTCTAAGTATGGTAAAATAGTAGGAGAATAATGTGAGGAAAATGAATGTCAAATAGTTTTGAAATTTTGATGAATCAATTGGGGATATCTACTGAAATGAGACAGGCTCCTGCTTTAGCACAGGCCGATATTGAGCGAGTTGTGGTTCATAAAATTAGTAAGGTATGGGAGTTTCATTTCGTATTTTCTAATATTTTACCGATTGAAATCTTTTTAGAATTAAAGAAAGGTTTGAGCGAAGAATTTTCTAAGACAGGCAATAAAGCTGTTTTCGAAATCAAGACTCTGTCTCAAGAATTTTCAAATCAACTCTTGCAGTCCTACTATAGAGAGGCTTTTTCTGAGGGGCCATGTGCTAGTCAAGGTTTTAAGTCCCTTTATCAGAATTTGCGAGTTCGTGCGGAGGGCAATCAGCTATTTATTGAAGGATCTGAGTCGATTGATAAAGAACACTTTAAGAAAAATCATCTTCCTAATTTAGCTAAACAACTTGAAAAATTTGGCTTTCCAACTTTTAATTGTCAGATCGAGAAGAATGATGTTCTGACCCAGGAGCAGGAAGAGGCCTTTCATGCTGAAAATGAGCAGATTGTTCAAGCTGCTAATGAGGAAGCGCTCCGTGCTATGGAACAACTAGAACAGATGGCACCTCCTCCAGCAGAAGAGAAACCAGCCTTTGATTTTCAAGCTAAAAAAGCTGCAGCTAAACCCAAGCTGGATAAGGCGGAGATTACTCCTATGATCGAAGTGACGACGGAGGAAAATCGTCTGGTCTTTGAAGGGGTTGTTTTTGATGTGGAGCAAAAAGTGACCAGAACAGGGCGTGTTTTGATCAACTTTAAAATGACAGACTACACTTCCAGTTTTTCGATGCAAAAGTGGGTCAAGAATGAGGAAGAGGCCCAGAAGTTTGATCTAATTAAGAAAAATTCTTGGCTCCGAGTGCGTGGGAATGTGGAGATGAATAACTTCACGCGCGATTTGACTATGAATGTGCAGGATGTGCAGGAAGTTGTTCACTATGAGCGGAAGGATTTGATGCCAGAAGGTGAGCGTCGGGTTGAGTTTCACGCTCATACTAACATGTCGACTATGGATGCTCTACCAGAGGTTGAAGAAATCGTTGCGACAGCTGCTAAGTGGGGACACAAAGCAGTTGCTATCACTGACCACGGGAATGTTCAATCCTTCCCACACGGCTATAAAGCGGCTAAGAAAGCAGGAATCCAGCTAATTTATGGGATGGAAGCCAATATCGTGGAGGACCGTGTCCCTATCGTCTATAACGAAGTGGAGATGGACTTATCAGAAGCTACTTACGTGGTCTTTGACGTGGAAACGACGGGTCTATCAGCCATCTATAATGACTTGATTCAGGTTGCGGCCTCTAAGATGTACAAGGGGAATGTTATTGCCGAATTTGATGAATTTATCAATCCTGGGCATCCCTTGTCAGCTTTTACTACTGAGTTGACTGGAATTACAGATGACCATGTCAAAAATGCCAAGCCACTAGAACAAGTTTTGCAAGAATTCCAAGAATTTTGCAAGGATACAGTCTTAGTTGCCCACAATGCGACCTTTGACGTTGGCTTTATGAATGCCAATTATGAGCGTCACGGTCTGCCTAAAATTAGCCAGCCAGTTATCGATACGCTCGAATTCGCAAGAAATCTCTATCCTGAGTATAAACGTCATGGTTTGGGACCTTTGACCAAGCGTTTTGGTGTGGCTTTGGAACATCACCACATGGCTAACTACGATGCGGAAGCTACAGGTCGCCTGCTTTTTATCTTTATCAGAGAGGTGGCAGAAAAACATGGTGTGACCGATCTAGCTAGGCTCAACATTGATTTGATTAGTCCAGATTCTTATAAAAAAGCTCGGATCAAGCATGCGACTATTTATGTCAAGAATCAGGTAGGTCTAAAAAATATCTTTAAGCTAGTTTCTTTGTCCAATACTAAGTACTTTGAAGGAGTGCCGCGGATTCCGAGAACAGTTCTAGATGCCCATCGGGAAGGTTTGATTTTAGGTTCAGCTTGTTCTGAAGGTGAAGTTTTTGATGCAGTCGTTTCCCAAGGTGTGGATGCGGCGGTTGAGGTGGCCAAGTATTATGACTTTATCGAAGTCATGCCACCAGCTATCTATGCGCCATTGATTGCTAAGGAGCAGGTCAAGGATATGGAGGAACTCCAGACCATTATCAAGAGTTTGATAGAGGTTGGAGACCGTCTTGGTAAGCCTGTTCTGGCTACGGGAAATGTCCACTATATCGAACCGGAAGAAGAAATTTATCGTGAAATTATCGTCCGTAGTTTGGGCCAAGGGGCTATGATTAACAGAACTATCGGTCATGGAGAACATGCCCAACCAGCTCCTTTGCCAAAGGCTCATTTTCGAACAACCAATGAGATGTTGGATGAATTTGCCTTCTTGGGAGAGGAACTGGCACGCAAACTAGTTATTGAAAATCCCAATGCCTTGGCAGATATATTTGAACCTGTTGAGGTTGTTAAGGGGGACTTGTATACGCCTTTCATCGAAAAGGCTGAAGAAACAGTTGCCGAGTTGACCTATAAGAAGGCATTTGAGATTTATGGAAATCCGCTGCCAGATATCGTTGATTTGCGGATTGAAAAAGAATTAACTTCTATTCTGGGGAATGGATTTGCTGTGATTTATCTGGCATCGCAGATGCTGGTGCAACGTTCCAATGAACGGGGCTATTTGGTGGGTTCTCGTGGGTCTGTAGGATCTAGTTTTGTTGCGACTATGATTGGGATTACGGAGGTCAATCCTCTCTCTCCTCACTATGTCTGTGGTCAGTGTCAGTACAGTGAGTTTATCACAGATGGTTCTTATGGTTCAGGTTTTGATATGCCCAATAAGGACTGTCCAAACTGTGGTCACAAACTCAGCAAAAACGGACAGGATATTCCTTTCGAGACCTTCCTTGGTTTTGATGGGGACAAGGTTCCCGATATTGACTTGAACTTCTCGGGAGAAGATCAACCTAGCGCCCATTTGGATGTGCGTGATATCTTTGGTGAGGAATATGCCTTCCGTGCAGGAACGGTTGGTACGGTGGCTGCCAAGACCGCTTATGGATTTGTCAAGGGTTACGAGCGGGATTATGGCAAGTTTTATCGTGATGCAGAGGTGGAACGCCTTGCTCAAGGTGCAGCTGGTGTCAAGCGGACAACAGGACAACATCCGGGAGGAATTGTTGTTATTCCTAACTATATGGATGTTTACGACTTTACGCCTGTCCAGTATCCAGCAGATGACGTGACGGCTGAATGGCAGACCACTCACTTTAACTTCCATGATATCGACGAGAACGTCCTCAAACTTGATGTACTGGGACATGATGATCCGACCATGATTCGGAAACTTCAGGACTTGTCTGGTATTGACCCTAATGAAATTCCTATGGATGACGAAGGTGTAATGGCCCTCTTTTCTGGGACTGATGTGCTAGGTGTGACTCCTGAACAAATCGGAACTCCGACAGGCATGCTGGGGATTCCAGAGTTTGGAACCAACTTTGTCCGAGGCATGGTAGATGAAACGCATCCGACGACTTTTGCAGAATTGCTTCAGTTGTCAGGGTTGTCTCACGGTACCGACGTTTGGCTGGGCAATGCCCAAGATTTGATTAAGCAAGGGATTGCTGACCTATCAACCGTTATTGGTTGTCGGGACGACATCATGGTTTACCTCATGCATGCTGGTCTTGAACCTAAGATGGCCTTTACCATCATGGAACGGGTACGTAAGGGCTTGTGGCTCAAGATTTCTGAAGAAGAGAGAAATGGCTATATCGAAGCTATGAAGGCCAATAAGGTGCCAGAGTGGTATATCGAGTCCTGTGGGAAAATTAAGTACATGTTCCCTAAAGCCCATGCGGCAGCCTACGTTATGATGGCCTTGCGTGTAGCTTACTTCAAGGTTCACCATCCCATTTATTACTACTGTGCTTACTTCTCAATCCGTGCTAAGGCTTTTGATATCAAGACCATGGGAGCGGGCTTGGATGCTATCAAACGTAGAATGGAAGAAATCTCTGAAAAACGGAAGAACAATGAGGCCTCTAATGTGGAGATTGACCTCTATACAACTCTTGAGATTGTCAATGAAATGTGGGAACGTGGTTTCAAGTTTGGGAAGTTAGACCTCTACCGTAGTGATGCGACTGAATTCATCATTGACGGAGATACACTGATTCCACCATTTGTCGCTATGGATGGTCTGGGAGAGAACGTTGCTAAGCAGTTGGTGCGAGCGCGTGAAGAGGGAGAATTCCTCTCTAAAACAGAACTACGCAAGCGTGGTGGGCTCTCATCAACCTTGGTTGAAAAGATGGATGAAATGGGGATTCTGGGCAATATGCCAGAGGATAACCAGTTGAGTTTGTTTGATGAGTTGTTTTAAAAAATTGCTTATTTTGATCAAGTGGACAAAATATGTCCACTTGATTTGTTATAATTCTCTTAAAAATAATAGAAAAGAGAGTATAATATGGTGAATCAAGAAATTTTAAATTCTAATGTGTCAATTGAAGAGGAAATTTATAATTTTGAAAAAGGCTTGAAAGATGATGGGAATGATTGGACCGGATTCCCACAAATAGACTTAAAAGAAGATTCTCAATGTATTTACATTTGCGGTATTTCAGAGACTGATAGATGGCATTTGTTTTATTATACGTTAACTAAAATAAAACCTGTTACTCCAATAGCATCACTTGCATATTATCGAGTGAGAGATAATTTGATTTTTTCTAAACATAGTCAATGGATGAAACTGCAAATGGGGTATACAGAGTATGATTTGATTTTTCTGGATGGAGTTCAATTTTTGGGAGAGGCTGATCAAAGGGTACAGGAATACTGGATGCAGCGATTCAAAGAGAGTAAGAAAAGAAACAAACTCTTCATTGTATATTCAGACTGCTTACCCGAAGACTTAAAAAATATGCCTGAATCCGTAGTTGAGTTCTTCGAATCTGGCATAGTGGTACAGTTGAAATCATCTAAGGGCTAGTTTATTTTGCTTTAATCGTTTTGAATATAAAGTGCTAGTTAGACTATAGAAGTGATAATAATGTACTAGAAATAGTATTGTTTGAATAATATGTAGAAGGACTGGAAATGAATGATCAAGAGAGACTGCTAACGATTTTTTTACGTTTACAGTTTGGGACTCCGTTAGGAAAAAAGCAACTGGCTCAGGAATTTGAGGTTAGTGAAAAGACGATACAGAGAGATTTTTCGCTACTCCGTGATATTTTATCTAGTCACACCAGTTATAGTGGAGATTTACTTTATAACCGTAAAACGAATAAGTATTGTTTAGCAAGTAAGTCAGTTTTTAATAAAAAGGATATTCTCGTTATTTCAAAGATTTTATTGGAAAATCGAGCACTGAATAGACCAGAAATTGCTAGCTTACTACATAATTTACTGGTCTTAGTTCCCCGTGATGATCGGAAAGAAATCGAGCAGATCATTGGCAGCGAAAAGCTGAACTATGCTCCCTTAACGGATCAACAAAATAGAATAGAGAAAATTTGGAATTTATCAGAAGCTATTTTGCATGAACAGGTTCTAGATATTATTTATCAAAAACCTTATTCTGAATCTTCTAAGAGGCAGACTGTTTTGCCAGTCTCTCTTTATTATGATAGTCATTATTTCTATCTAGTTGTCTACCAGTTGAAACATGCTACTTATATTACTTTAAGAGTAGACCGTATCGAGTCATGGTCTCTTAGTGATATAGAGAAACCCTCTATTTCTTATCGAGATAAATTTAGAGATGGCGACATTCGTAACGAGAGAGTAGATGCTTTTATCGGGAAGAAAATCAGTATTGAAATCGAGTATTTGTACGATCCGACGATTGTGATGGATCAATTTCCAAATGCAAAAACAGTTGGGAAAAATGGCGACTGGACTCATTTTAAGTTTGAGAGTCAGCATACACCGGGGCTTAAACGCTGGTTGTTGGGGCAAGGGGAAGCAGTTACTGTTTTGTCTCCTCGGATTTTAGTGGAGGATATGAAGCAAACAGTTCAAGAAATGCTAGATAAATATAATAGATGAGGATAAAATGACTATTCAATTTACTTCTAAAAAGGTTGGAGAACTATTGAAAGAAGAGAATTTGCGGATTCCTTCTTATCAAAGACCATATAAATGGAACAGAAAACATATCCGTAATCTTTTTTATGATTTACGAGATGCTATGGGAAAAAAGGAATATCAGATTGGTTCCGTTATCTTGCATGAAATCTTGCATGAAAAGGAAAAATACTTAGATATTGTCGATGGACAGCAACGGCTAATTTCAATTTCCTTGTTTCTTCATTTATTAGATGATTTAGAGAATTATAAGGGTGCTAAGCAACTGCTAAGTGCTGCTGTATTTGGGGAGCTATCTTGCTATCATGCGAGTGAAAATTATAATGAGTGGGAAAATTTGACTCAATTGGTTGGCGAAAATCAGGCAAAAGATATTTGCAATTTTTTATTGGAAAATTGTTCTGTCTCCGTGATTACTATGCCACAGGAACGATTATCAGAGGCCTTTCAGCTATTTGATTCTCAGAATAATCGTGGGAAATCTTTAGAACCTCATGATTTGCTTAAAGCCTATCATCTTCGCAAGCAAGATTCAGAAGATGAAAAAATTGTTGAAAAATGGGAGCAATTTGTAGAAGATAAAGATTTGAGTCTCAAAGAGTTGTTTGATAAACATCTTTTCCGTATGAGACGTTGGTCTCGAGGAGAGACAGGATTAACAAACAAACGTTATGGATCTTATCTCCGTTTTACAGAGGACTTTATTGACGATTTTAAAGGCGTTGATTTGAATCAGAACTTTCCATATCTAGAATTGTATCGTCATATTGAAAATCTCCCCATGTCCATTACTATGCCAATCATTGATGGAAGTAAATTTTTTGAGTATATTGAATCTGCTCATGAAACTATTAAAGAGCATAAAGATTTTTTAAATGAAAAGTTACGAGTCTCCAATGAGTCAGAGGGAGAAGAAAAAAATCTAGCTTACCCAGAAGGTATGTTAAACATTTACAATAGCTCCAAAGGACGCTATCTCAAGTGTCACAATATATTCCTAAATATTTGCTCGCTTTTTGCAGATAGATTTGGAAAAGATGAGCTATCAAAGGAGATAGTAGAGACCTTGTTTATTTGGTCTTACTACCCTAGAGTTAAGTCTAAAGCAATATATGATGCAACGGTAGGGAAATACGCTGCTGGTGGAAGTTTTAGACAAAAAGAGGCTCAAAAGCTATTTCAACTTTTATCTCATGCTGTCACTCCGAATGATTTCATGATTAAGATAGATAGAGAGCTATTTGAAAATTATACTGTGGACAAGATTATAGAAGAGGAAAAAGGTAAATGGTAGAAACACATATAAGCTTATCAGTGAATCGTTTGTTAAATGAAGATACCTATGCTATTCCTCTTTATCAGAGAAATTTTGCATGGACTTATGATGAAATTGAGCAGTTATTGAATGACGTAGCAGATGCTTTTCAAGAAAATAGAGACAATTACTATAATAGAGACAATTACTACTATATTGGAACATTAGTCGTTAATAAAGAGAATGACATTTTCAAAATCATAGATGGGCAACAACGGACAACAGCCCTTAATTTGATTGCCTTAGCTTTGAAGCATGAGTTTGGTTTTGATAGATTGAAAGCTGTTAATCTTAACTTCCCAGCTAGGAAGAAATCAAATAAGAATATTAAAGATCTATTTGCCAAGCAAGAAATTTCAGAGGACGATGAAAATGAGCTGACTAGAGGTTATAGACATGCTTATGACGCATTGAAAAAAATGCTAGAGGAGCGGCGATTTGAATCTGAATCTTTCTTTAATTATCTATTTGATAATGTCATTATTTTTCGTAGTATCCTTCCCAATGATTTAGATTTGAATTTATATTTCGAACGTTTCAACTCTCGAGGAGAGCAACTGGAGGCTCATGAAATTCTTAAAGCACAAATGATGGCTAAGTTTGGTACAGACCAAGAAATGGCGCAAAAATTTGCGAGAATCTGGGATGCCTGTGCAGAGTTTGATAAGCCGGTAATGAAAGCTTTTCAAATCCGAAGTAGACCAAACAATACTGATGAAGAGGGGGAGAAAATTTTTGGTAAAGAATCTACTAACTTCAAATTGGAAAGTGTATTTGAGAAAATAAGAGTAAAAAAAATTGAGCAACGAAGTTTACTAGATGCAATTACTCAGACAAAATATGAAAGTAGTAGCTTAGTAAATAATGGAGCAGATATTTCAAATTATACGACTGTAATTGATTTTCCAACATTTTTACTTCAAGTTTTTTTCATCATGGAAGGAAATGATGAAACTACATTTGATGATAAAAAATTATTGAAAATTTTTGAAATTGAACGACGAGATAGAGAATGGGTTCAACAATTTGGGAATCTACTTCTGACTATGAAGCATATATTTGATACGTTTATTGTAAAAAGTGTCCAACTCGAAAATGAAACCGAATGGCAAATCAAACGAGGTCAGTATGAGACATATCAAGGATATGTTCGAATTAATTTTCAAAAAAATACTTTTGACAATTTAAACAAAAACATTATCCTCCTCCAATCCATGTTTGCTGTGACCTTTACTGCCAATCGTGATAGTCGTTGGTTATATGAAATCTTGCAATTCTTGTTTAACCATATTGAAGAGTTAAATCAAACAGAATTTGCTAGTCAGTTTAAGGATTTTCTTGAAAAAATGGCAGTGAGATATGCTGAGGAAAGATTGTTTACCGAAGATAAAACTATCAAAAAATATGGGGCAATTCCCGTTTATGCTTTTAACTTTGTAGATTATGTTTTATGGCAAAATCGTGAAGAATTGAAGAAAGATTACGATATTAAGTTATTTGAGAATTTTAAATTTGCTTATCGTCGCTCCATAGAACATTGGTATCCTCAGAATCCAAATGGACATGATGGAGAGAGCCAATTACCTGCTGAATTTTTACATTCCTTTGGGAATCTTTGTATCATTACCGATAGTCAGAACTCCAGGTTTGGCAACTCCTATCCAGAGGCTAAATTAGAGCAATGGGAAAGAGAAGGGATATTCCATCGTCAGAGTTTAAAATTACAGATGATGGCAAAGATAACTTCTGAAAACAATAGATGGGATATTTGTGAGATTCAATCTATGGAAAAAGAAGTCGAAAGATATGTACACAATTTTTGTAATAGCTAATTAAAACAAGCTTCAGTAAGCTTGTTTTTTAAAATACCAATATATGTGATATACTAGTAAGGGAAGAATTTTGAGTAAGACAAATATGCTCAAAGATTTGAAATAAAAATAGAAAAGAGAAAACAGAATGGTTTTACCAAATTTTAAAGAAAATCTAGAAAAATATGCGAAATTGTTGGTTGCGAACGGAATTAACGTGCAACCTGGACATACTTTGGCCCTCTCTATTGATGTGGAGCAACGCGAGTTGGCGCATCTAATCGTAAAGGAAGCTTATGCCTTGGGTGCGCACGAGGTCATCATTCAGTGGACAGATGATGTCATTAATCGTGAGAAATTCCTCCACGCGCCGATGGAGCGTCTGGACAATGTGCCTGAATATAAGATTGCTGAGATGAACTATCTTTTGGAGAACAAGGCTAGTCGTCTTGGAGTTCGTTCATCTGATCCGGGTGCCTTGAATGGAGTGGATGCTGACAAGCTTTCGGCTTCTGCTAAAGCCATGGGACTTGCCATGAAGCCAATGCGTATCGCAACTCAATCCAACAAGGTTAGCTGGACTGTAGCCGCCGCTGCTGGACTTGAGTGGGCTAAGAAAGTTTTCCCAAATGCTACGAGCGACGAAGAAGCAGTTGATCTCCTTTGGGACCAAATCTTCAAAACTTGCCGTGTCTATGAAGAAGATCCTGTTAAGGCTTGGGAAGAGCATGCAGCTATCCTCAAGAGCAAGGCAGATATGCTTAATAAAGAGCAATTTTCAGCCCTTCACTACACAGCGCCAGGAACAGATTTGACACTTGGTTTGCCGAAAAACCATGTTTGGGAATCAGCTGGTGCTATCAATGCACAGGGCGAAGGATTCTTGCCAAATATGCCTACAGAGGAAGTCTTCACAGCGCCTGATTTCCGTCGCGCAGATGGTTATGTCACTTCTACAAAACCGCTTAGCTATAACGGAAATATCATCGAAGGTATTAAGGTGACCTTTAAGGATGGACAAATTGTGGATATCACTGCAGAAAAAGGCGATCAAGTCATGAAAGACCTTGTCTTTGAAAATGCGGGTGCGCGTGCCTTGGGTGAATGTGCCTTGGTACCAGATCCAAGTCCAATTTCTCAGTCAGGCATTACCTTCTTTAACACCCTTTTCGATGAAAATGCGTCAAATCACTTGGCTATCGGTGCAGCCTATGCGACTAGCGTCGTTGGTGGCGCAGATATGAGCGAAGAAGAACTTGAAGCTGCAGGTCTCAACCGTTCAGATGTTCACGTAGACTTTATGATTGGTTCTAACCAAATGGATATCGATGGTATCCGTGAGGATGGAACACGTGTACCTCTCTTCCGTAAGGGAGACTGGGCAAATTAAGGAGATAATATGTTAGGAAGTATGTTCGTTGGTCTCCTTGTGGGATTTTTAGCAGGTACCCTGACCAATCGTGGAGAACACATGGGATGTTTTGGAAAAATGTTTCTAGGCTGGATTGGTGCCTTTATAGGCCACTTGCTTTTTGGGACTTGGGGACCGATAATAGCAGGAACTGCCATTATTCCGGCAGTACTGGGTTCCATGATTGTCTTAGCGATTTTCTGGAGACGAGGGAGTTAATTTCTTAAATCTGATACTCAATGAAAATCAAAGAGCAAACTAGAAAACTAGCCGCAGGTTGCTCAAAACACTGTTTTGAGGTTGCAGATAGAACTGACGAAGTCAGTAACATATACCTACGGCAAGGTGACGTTGACGCGGTTTAAAGAGATTTTTGAAGAGTATGAAACGAAAAGGAGGTTGGTTATTGAGACGGCCTCCTTTTGATATGGTATAATGATTCTATGAGATTAGATAAATTTTTAGTTGCCTGCGCTGTGGGGAGTCGGACTGAGGTCAAAAACTTGCTCAAGGCTGGGCGAGTGACGGTAAATGGTAAAAAAGAAAAATCAGCTAAATTGCAGATTGATGAAGAAAGAGATGAGATTCGCTTTGATGGTCAAGTGCTGGAGTACGAGGAGTTTGTTTATTACATGATGAACAAGCCCAAAGGTGTTATTTCAGCGACTGAGGATCCCAAGCACAGAACCGTTCTGGATTTATTGGATGACTTGGCGCGGAGCAAGGAAGTTTTCCCAGTAGGGCGCTTGGATATTTACACGCATGGTCTTTTGCTCTTGACTAATGATGGCAAGCTTGCCCATACTCTTCTTTCACCTAAGCGTCATGTGGACAAGACTTATCTGGCTCAGGTTAAGGGAATTATGACTCAAGAAGATGTGGAGACATTTGCCAAGGGTATTCCGCTCAAAGACTTTACCTGTCAGCCCGCTAGACTGGAGCTTGTGTCTGTAGATACAGAAAAGAATCAAAGCCAAATCCGTGTGACCATTGCAGAAGGGAAATTTCATCAGGTCAAGCGTATGGTGGCTTACTGTGGCAAGGAAGTAGTGGACCTACAGCGTTTGACTATGGGAACTTTAGTTTTGGATGAGAATTTACAAAGAGGAGAATGGCGTCGTTTGACCAAGGAGGAATTGGAAAATCTTCTTGCGAGTATTGCTTAATTTGGTTTATATTCGAAAAAGGGGAGGGACAATGTCCTTGCCTTTTATGTTTTTCAGTTGCTTCCTTTGTGAAAAGAGTTATAATAGACTGTAGAATAAAAGGAGGAATCTATGAACGCGATTCAAGAATCATTTACTGATAAACTATTTGCCAACTATGAAGCAAATGTCAAATACCAAGCGATTGAAAATGCTGCTAGCCACAACGGAATTTTTGCAGCTCTGGAACGTCGCCAAAGCCATGTAGACAATACACCTGTTTTCTCATTGGATTTGACCAAGGACAAGGTAACCAACCAGAAAGCGTCTGGTCGTTGCTGGATGTTTGCAGCCCTTAACACTTTCCGCCACAAGCTCATCTCGCAATACAAACTAGAAAACTTTGAGTTGTCACAAGCTCATACTTTCTTCTGGGACAAGTATGAGAAATCAAACTGGTTCTTGGAGCAAGTCATTGCGACTGCAGACCAAGACTTGACGAGCCGCAAGGTTAAATTTCTACTCCAAACACCACAACAAGACGGTGGTCAGTGGGATATGGTCGTTTCTCTCTTTGAGAAATATGGTGTCGTACCTAAATCAGTCTATCCTGAATCTGTTTCATCTAGTAGCAGCCGTGAGCTTAATGCCATTCTTAATAAATTACTTCGTCAAGATGCTCAAATCTTACGTGACCTCTTGACTTCAGGTGCTGATCAAGCAACTGTTCAGGCTAAGAAAGAAGACCTCTTGCAAGAAATCTTTAACTTCCTTGCAATGTCACTAGGTCTCCCACCACGTAAATTTGACTTTGCTTATCGTGATAAAGACAATAACTACCAAAGCGAAAAAGGTATCACTCCACAAGAGTTTTACAAGAAATATGTCGACCTTCCATTAGAAGACTACGTTTCTGTGATCAATGCTCCAACTGCTGATAAATCATATGGCAAATCATACACAGTTGAGATGTTGGGAAATGTCGTTGGTAGCCGTGCAGTTCGCTATATCAACGTACCTATGGAACGCTTGAAAGAATTGGCGATTGCTCAAATGCAAGCAGGAGAGACTGTTTGGTTTGGTTCTGATGTCGGCCAGCTCAGCAACCGTAAAGCGGGAATCCTTGCGACAGATGTTTATGACTTTGAATCAAGCATGGACATTCAACTCACTCAAGACAAGGCTGGACGTTTGGACTACAGCGAAAGCTTGATGACCCACGCCATGGTCTTGACAGGTGTTGATTTGGATGAAAATGGCAAAACAATCAAGTGGAAAGTTGAAAACTCATGGGGAGACAAGGTCGGTACAGATGGTTACTTTGTTGCTTCAGATGCTTGGATGGACGAGTACACTTACCAAATTGTTGTTCGTAAGGAATTACTAACAGCAGAAGAACAAGCTGCCTATGAAGCAGAACCAATCGTCCTTGCACCATGGGATCCAATGGGTGCCTTGGCTGAATAAATGAGATATAAAAAGAACGGTTCTATAATTTTTAGGGTTGATGGAAATTTTCCACCAACCCTATTTTAGTGTATACAAAAAGGCCAACATCCATTATATTAAAAGCGCTGAAACCTAAAACAAAAGGATGATGACCATATGAACAATATACTAGAAGCTACACTACAAATCAAAGATAAAAACATTATTTGGGATAATAAAGTTCAAGAGAAGATATTTAAAAAGAGAAAATCTTTATTTTATGCAGCTACTTATACGCATAAACCAGAATTTTGTACCGTTTGTGGGTGTGTTAGCCGAAATAATAATATCGTTAAAAACGGCACGAAAACATCTCGTATCACTCTCTGTTCTGTTTCAGGCCTAGCGGCCTACTTAAATCTACGCAAGCAGAGATTTCTCTGTAGAGAATGCGGCTCTTCATTTACCGCAGACACTAGTCGAATCGTAGAAAAACACTGTCATATCTCTAAACGCTTAAAAAACGAAATTAAATCAAAAATAAGTGAAACAGTATCTGAAACCTATATTGCAAAAGAAACAAATGTTTCAGTTCATACGGTAAGACGTATCATAGATGATACAACACGTTTACTAAAGATTAAACCATTACACGATTTACCTGAGCATTTGTGTTTTGATGAATTTAAATCCGTCAAATCTTCCGATAGTAATATGAGCTTCATTATTTGTGATAGCACTACACACAAGCTGGTCGATGTTGTACGAGATAGAAAATCTTACAGCTTGAAAAAGTATTTTCATCGTTTTGAGCCTAAGACTAGATTAAAGGTAAAAACTATCTCCATCGACATGTACTTACCGTACATTCAATTAATAAAAGAAATGTTTCCTAACGCTAAAATTATCATTGATCCTTTTCATATCGTACAAGCCTTAAATAGAGAATTAAATCGAACTCGGGTACGTGTCATGAATAAGCATCGCTATAAAGACTCTAAATTATATCGAAAGTTAAAACATTATTGGAAGTTAATTTTAAAGAACTCTAATGAACTTCAGAACTATAAATATAATCGTTATAAGCTTTTTGAAAGCTTCATAACAAGTAAAGGAATCGTAGATTATATCTTAGAAAAAAATCCATCTCTTAAAAATGATTATGAGGTTGTACATTCACTTCGTGAATGTATACAGGATAGAGATTATATAGAATTCAAGGAAACGATTGAAGCAGCTACGCAATTAGACCTATCTCCTGGTTTAAAAAGAGTATTAAAGACTCTTATGACTTACTTGCCATATATTCAAAATACTTGTGAGTATCCAACTAGAACAAATGGCCCTATTGAAGGAATAAACAATAAAATAAAAGTGCTTAAAAGAAATGCCTACGGCTTTAGAAACTATTACCATTTTAGAAATAGGATTATTTTAATAACAAAAATGTTTGGCCCAAAACAAAAAGGAATTAAGCAACAATTAGTTGCTTAATCCCTTCCTAAATTTCTTCATCAACACTATTTGACAAAGAGCCCTTTTTTAGTGCTCAAAATAGCACTCAATTTTAAATGGATTTGGTGTTCAAAAAATATAATCAAATGCAACAAACTAATTTCATTTTTAATAGGCACAATTAATTTTAGAAGATAGTACGAAAAAATATTGACTATTTTCTTTAGAATGTGTAAAATTTAGATAGATTATTTAAAGTGAGGTTTTTTTATCTTGTCTATATTAAAGAAGAAAGTTAATATGTTTAGTGTACTATTGAATGTGGTATTAATAGCTATTATAGCTATTGGAGTGCTATTTTTCTTACCTAAGGAACATAAATCAGAAGTCAAATCGTCAATTAATATCGAAAGTATTGAAAAAGTGAATGAAGTTGTATTTTTGAATGCGGGAATTAATGAAATTATTTCTGAAACAAAAACAACTCAAGTTTTTGGGTTTGATGTGCCGTTCTCTAAAAAAGCAGCATTAGTAATTTTAAATTATAAAGCTAAATTTGGAATTAAAAGTAGTGTAAAGGTTGAACAAATAAGCGAAAAAGAATATAAGGTTATTGTTCCAAAATTGGAAGTAATTGGTGTTGAACTTTCAAAAGATAATCCTTATGATTTATATGATAGTCATGGAGAGTTATTAAGTGGAACTACAGAAGATATTGATACTGGGAAATTGGTCGCTAACCAACTTTCTAGTGATAAACAAGCAGAGTATTTAGATAAATTTAAGAGTGAAATTAAAGAATCTGCAATCAATTATTATAAAACAATATTTTCTTCAATGGATTCTGAAGTAAAAGTAACTATAGAATTTACAGAATAATTTTTGAAATACAAAACCCTGGCCATCTCTGGTCAGGGTTTTGTGTGGTTCTATAATTTTTAGGGTTGATGGAAATTTTCCACCAACCCTATTTTAGTGTATACAAAAAGGCCAACATCCATTATATTAAAAGCGCTGAAACCTAAAACAAAAGAATGATGACCATATGAACAATATACTAGAAGCTACACTACAAATCAAAGATGCACACAATGAAGGTGTTACATTCCATTTCTTAGAGAATATTAAAGAAGTATTGCGTGATGAGAGTGGGAAAGTAACTGGTGTAAAGGTTATTACAATGGAACTTGGTGAATCAGATGAAAGTGGAAGAAGATCAACGCATGAAGTGGCAGGTAGTGAACATATTATTCCATGTGACCTTGTCGTTGCAGCAATTGAACAAAAGTAGACTTTAGTGTTCTAGATGAAAGGTAAAAATTTGACTTTCGGTCAACATCAGAATACAATAGAAATGAACTAATAACAGGGGATGCATATTTAGGTCCTCAATCTATCGCAACCGCAATTAAAGGCGGGTGAGAAGTTGCGACAGAAGTACATGAATCGTTTAAAGAAAACACATAAATAACTTGTGGTGCCTTTCGTTTTTTTACTGGGAAAATTAAGGAACTATAGTTATAAATCCTTAAATATATTAATATATTAACATGCGTATATTTATGGGAAGAAGGTTATGTCATCTATAGTTGTACTTCTGACGATAAGGTTGTTCGTGTACCAAAGGAAATTAAAGGTAAACCTGTTATCGCAATTGGAGAACGTGGTCTTGCGAACTTGAAACATTGTGAGGCAATCGTTTTACCAGATACAGTACGATATATTGGAAAAGGTGCGTTTACGATTGACAATAAGTTAAAGTATGTCCACTTTGGTAAGTCAATAGAAACAGTAGAAGATGATGTTTTCAACTCTGATAGTTCATTAGAATCAGTTGTATTCCCAGAAGGAACAAAGAGTATTGGAACATTAGTATTTTGGGGGACATCATCAATTAAATCTATTACAATTCCAGCAAGTGTAACAGAAATTACAGAATACTTCTATTTTGTGGATAACTGTAACCCAGATGTAGAAATCCATACACCTAAGGGATCAAAGGCAGAAGAAGTAGCTAAAGCAATGCAACTTAAAGTAGTAAATGACTAAAGGGGAATAGTATGAACAAAAAATTACTATCAGGCTTAGGGACTGACCCCAAAAAGTGAGAATTTAATAAAAACACCCTAGGGCTACCGTCTTCGGTATTCAACCGGAGACAGGTAGTCCAATTTTTGTTGGATTCTTTTTTCATTAGGTTCTTCATCAACACTATTTGACAAAGAGCCAAAAGAATCAGGTGATAAACCTGATTCTTTTTTTGTTTGTACATTCTCACCAAGATTACATGATACCGAAGAAACGAGCTGCGATACCTACTGCAAAGAGTGCAAGGATGATTGAGATTGGTGATACTTTTTTCTTAAGCAACCACATGCAAAGGAAAGTAAGGAGAAGTCCCATCAATCCTGGAATCAATGAATTCAACTGACCTTGAAGGGTTTGTGGTTGAATCTTATCTAGGCTCAATCCACCAAGTGCTTGTCCAAGGATACCTTTCAATTCAGCACCTGATACAGCTCCTTCTGGGAAGTTGATGTAGGCACCTTCAGCCAATTGTTTACCTGGAAGGTTAACAGTGAAGTTGATCGATACCCAACGTTGTACAAGAACAGCAAGGATGAACATACCAAGGATAGAAGCTCCTTTAGTGATGTCTTTCAAGATACCACCAGACATGTCTTTAGTGATTTCAGATCCAGCTTTGTAACCAAACTCTTGTGTGTACCATAGGAAGGCCATACGGATCGCATTCCATCCGAAGAAGAAGAGAAGTGGACCAACCAAGTTACCAGATGCAGCAAGTGATGCACCAAGAGCTCCAAGGATAGGACGAACTGTAAACCAGAATACTGGGTCACCGATACCAGCAAGAGGTCCCATCATACCGATTTTAACCCCTTGGATAGCAGCGTCGTCGATTTCAACACCGTTAGCACGTTCTTCTTCAAGTGCAAGAGTAACCCCCATGATTGGAGCAGCTACGTATGGGTGAGTGTTGAAGAACTCAAGGTGACGCTCAAGAGCAGCAGCTTGGTCTTCTTTAGTAGTGTACAATTTTTTGATAGCTGGGATCAACGAATAAGCCCAACCCAAGTTTTGCATACGCTCGTAGTTCCAAGAACCTTGAAGGAATTGTGAACGCCACCAAACTTTTTTACGATCTGATTTTGATAATTGAAGTTTTTCAGTCATGATTGTTCCCCTTTCTAGTAGTCTTCTAGGATATCACCGATTGGGTCGTTAGAAGTCGCAGCTCCGCCGCCACCGTTACCACCTTGTTTTGAAAGGTTAAGGTAGATGAAGGCAAGGGCAACACCGACTACACCAAGGGCAATCAAAGTCAATTGAGAAATGGCAGCAAAAGCAAAACCGATTGCGAAGAATGGCCATACTTCACGAGTTGCCATCATGTTGATAACCATAGCGTAACCAACGGCAACGACCATAGCACCACCGACAGCCATACCACCGTTCAACCAGTCTGGCATCAATTTAAGAGCATCTTGAACGGCAGAAGCAGGGATAGCGATAAGGAAGGCTGCAGGGATAGCGATACGAAGACCTTGAAGAAGAAGTGCGATAAAGTGAGCACGTTCAACAGCCGCAATATTTCCTTCTTTAGCAGCAGCATCTGCAGTGTGAACCAAACCAACTGAGATTGTACGAACAATCATAGTCAAGAAAAGTCCAGCTACGGCAAGAGGGATAGCTGTTGCTGTTGCAACGGCGATACCTTCAGTAGTAAAGTTACCACCTTTGATTAAGATGATTGCTGCGGCAACAGATGCAAGGGCAGCGTCAGGAGCTACGGCAGCTCCGATATTTGCCCAACCAAGGGCGATCATTTGAAGTGATCCACCAAGCATAACCCCTGCTTCGAGGTTACCAGTTGCAAGTCCGATAAGCGTACATGCGACGATTGGTTGATGGAATTGGAATTGGTCGAGGATACCTTCAAGACCTGCAAGGAAGGCAACAACTACAACCAAGACAGCAGAAATAATTGAAATATCTGACATGGTTTTATTCCTTTTCTATTTAATGATAATAAAGTGAAAAATTTTCTTAGAATTCTTCTATAGTTTAATGTCTATTATTGAACGTTGGCTTTGTTAATCAAGTCAAACAAATCTTTTTTGGTGTCATTTGGTACTTTACGTACGTCAAATTCAACACCGAGGTCACGCATTTTTTCAAATGTAGCAACGTCATCTTTGTCCATAGACAAAACGTTGTTGACCATTGTTTTACCTGTTGAGTGAGCCATTGATCCTACGTTAAGGGTCTTGATTGGCACGCCACCTTCGATGGCACGAAGGGCATCTTGAGGTGTTTCAAACAAGATAAGGGCATGTGTTTCTCCAAAGCGTGGGTCTTTTGAAACCTCGATCAATTTTTGAATTGGAACCACATTGGCTCTGACATTATTTGGAGCCGCTTGTTTAATCAATTCTTTACGAAGGTCGTCGTTGGCAACGTTGTCTGAAGCAACGATGATACGGTCTGCTTTTGAATCTGGAGTCCAAGCAGTTGCAACCTGACCGTGAAGTAAACGAGTGTCTAGACGGGCAAGGTTAATCTTGAGTTTTCCATCTCCGATAACAGTGCCTTCTGGTATAGCAGCTTGGGCTACAGGAGCAGCTGCAGCACTTGCAACTTCTTCAACTGGATTTAACTCTTCTGGAAGAGCTTTGATGCCATCTTTGGCTTCTTTGATAATATTCGCAGCGACTTTTTCCACACCTGCTGTAGCGTCCATGAGGCGCTCTGTATAGGCTTGGATTAACATCGGTAAGTTAAGTCCTGTGATGATGGCAAACTTACGCTCAGGATTTTCTCCCATCACGCGACTAGCTTGGTTAAATGGAGATCCACTCCAAAGGTCAGCCAAAACTAGAACCTCATCTTCTGCGTCAAATGCAGCAACAGCGTTATTAAACTTAGCGTATAAATCATCAGGACCTTCATTTGGCATAAAGGTTACAACTTGAACCTTTTCTTGTTCACCAAAGATCATAGATCCTGACTGATGAATACCAGCAGCAAATTCGCCGTGGCTCGCAATAATGATTCCGATACTCATTATTGTCATTCCTCCTTTTTTGTTTTAGTTTTCGTTTAAGAAAACTTTAAGACTAGATAAGTATAAACCGTTTTCATATAAAAAGCAACTATTTGATATAAAATATTCAAGAAAACATTTAAATAGTGTATTTAATGATATTGATATAATAAGGTTTCGAGAAGACATAGTAATTTTTGATATTAAAATTTAATATAAAAAAGTTGGAAGCGCATTCCAACTTTTAAAATAGGTTTTTATTAGATTAGTGGGTGAAGTCGAGTACCATACGTCCTTGGATTTGACCTTTTTCCATTTCGTCGAAAATGGCTACAGCATCTTCTACTGGACGTTTTTGAACAACTGGAACTACTAAACCTTCTGCACCGAATTGGAAGGCTTCTTCCAAGTCTTTACGAGTTCCAACAAGAGAACCGATGACTTGGATTCCATCTAGAACGGTTTTGACGATGCTGAGTTCCATCATTTCAGAAGGAAGACCAACAGCGACTACGCGACCACCAGCACGAACGGAGTCAACAGCCTGGTTGAAGGCAACTTTAGACACAGCAGTTACGACAGCTGAATGAGCTCCACCATCAGTTTTTTCCTTGATGAATCCAGGTACATCTTCAACTTCGAGTCCGTTAATAACAATGTCAGCACCTACTTCTTTTGCAAGGGCAAGTTTGTCACTGTTGATATCAACTGCGATGACATGAGCATTGAATACTTTTTTAGCGTATTGAACAGCTAGGTTACCAAGTCCACCAGCACCGTAAAGAACAACCCATTGGCCTGGTTCAACTTTGGCTTCTTTAATAGCTTTATAGGTTGTTACACCAGCACATGTGATCGAAGAAGCTTGGGCTGGATCAAGTCCGTCAGGAACTTTAACAGCATAGTCTGCAGTTACGATACATTGTTCAGCCATACCACCATCTACTGAGTAGCCGGCATTTTTCACTGTACGGCAAAGGGTTTCGCGGCCAGTAGTACAGTATTCGCAAGTGCCACATCCTTCAAAGAACCAAGCAACGCTGACGCGGTCGCCGACTTTAAGGCTTTTTACATCTGGGGCAATTTCTTTAACGATACCAACACCTTCGTGACCTAGGACACGTCCTGGTACTTGACCAAAGTCACCATGGGCAACGTGGAGGTCAGTGTGGCAAACACCGCAGTATTCAATTTCTACAAGTGCTTCCCCAGTTTCAAGTGGACGGAGTACTTTTTCCTCAATAGCAACACCAGTGCTTTCTGGATTTACAACAACAGCTTTCATAGCTATCCTCCTTGATATTAACTGAGAGCAGGAGAAACAGGACTGGATTGATTTTGTGTCAACAGAGTCGAGTATGACGAGCTCTCTTGTATTTATATGTGAAGTATATCACAAAAGAAAGTCTTTTCCAAGGTTTTGGATGCAAAAAGTAGAATAATCGATTAACTGGTTGATGAGACTGTGAAAAGAGCACAAAGACCAGCTCGCAAGCTGGTCAGTATGGACTATAAGAATAAGTCTTGCAGGGTTTTGGCAACCCCGTCTTGGTCATTGGTCAGGGCGATTTGCTCATCCGCATAGGGGAGTAGCTCTGGGTTGGCATTTTTCATGGCATAGCCCTTCCCAGCAAAAGCGAGCATTTCGGTATCATTGTGTTCATCTCCAAAAGCAATCAAATCTTTTTTGTCGCGGTTCATTACCTTGAGCAAGTAGTCCAAAGCAAAGGCCTTATTGACTCCTTTGGGTGTACACTCAAGGATATTGAGCGGACCTCCCCAGGTATTGATAGACAGTTGATGCTGGTAGAAGGCGTTCATTTCTTTTGCCAAGGCATATTTGTCACTGGCTCTAGTCTGCAACAGAATGCAGTTAGGATCCTTGGTTACCAACTCAGGCTGGAATAGATTTTCAGGCTGGAAAGCTTCTACACCAAATAGTTTGGGATTAGCAATTTCTTCATTAGGATTTGTAATGTAGAATTTTTTACGATATTCTCCAGCGATAAAATCGGCTAGAATGTTCTCTGAACGTTGAACCATGTCTAGCAGATATTTTTTGTCCACCGTCAAACACTTTTCAAAGTTCCAAACTTGGTCTGGTAAATGAGTAAGGGAGCCGTTGAAATTAATCATAGGAGTGTTTAAGCCCAGTTCACGGTAAAAATCTTTTGACATACGGTAAGGGCGACCTGTCGTAATAATAACCTGATGGCCTTTTTCAGTAATTTTTTTGATGGTTTTTTTGGTAAAGTCAGAAATTTGACTGTCTGAGTTGAGTAGGGTTCCATCTAGGTCAACTGCAATAATTTTTTTCGTCATAGGGACCTTTCTAGTGTCTTTTCAGATAAGATGTCTACTATTATAACAGAAAGCAGGCAGAAAAGCAGATTCCAAACAAAAAATGAAATTGGATCAATTTCTTAAATAAATCAAACAAAGATATTGAAAAAGTGAATGATAAATGATATAATTCTATTATTGTTCGTAAAAATTAAAAGGAGATTAATAATGGACAAATTATTTAAACTAAAAGAGAACGGTACAGACGTTCGTACAGAGGTTCTCGCTGGTTTAACAACCTTCTTTGCAATGAGTTATATTCTCTTTGTAAACCCACAAATTCTTTCGCAAACAGGAATGCCTGCTCAAGGTGTCTTCCTAGCGACGATCATTGGTGCAGTAGCAGGTACCTTGATGATGGCCTTCTATGCTAACTTACCTTATGCCCAAGCGCCAGGTATGGGTCTTAACGCCTTCTTTACATTTACAGTCGTATTTGGACTCGGTTATTCTTGGCAACAAGCCCTAGCTATGGTCTTCATCTGTGGGATTATCTCATTGATTATTACCTTGACAAATGTTCGTAAAATGATCATTGAATCGATTCCAAATGCTCTTCGCTCAGCTATTTCAGCTGGTATCGGTGTCTTCCTTGCCTACGTAGGAATTAAGAATGCTGGACTTTTGAAATTTACGATTGATCCAGGCAACTATACTGTTGTAGGAGAAGGGGCAGACAAAGCTCAAGCAACGATTGCAGCAAACTCTTCAGCAGTTCCAGGATTGGTCAGCTTTAATAATCCAGCTGTTTTGGTGGCTCTTGCAGGACTTGCCATTACTATTTTCTTTGTTATCAAAGGAATTAAAGGGGGAATTATTCTCTCTATCTTGACAACAACTGTTCTTGCTATTGCAGTTGGTTTGGTAGATTTGTCTAGTATCGATTTTGCTAATAACCATGTTGGTGCAGCCTTTGAAGACTTGAAGAAAGTCTTTGGTGCAGCTCTTGGTTCAGAAGGTTTGGGAGCTTTGATTTCAGATACAGCTCGCTTACCTGAAACTCTTATGGCCATTCTTGCCTTCTCGTTGACAGATATTTTTGACACAATTGGTACCTTGATCGGTACGGGTGAAAAAGTTGGTATCGTAGCAACAAACGGTGAAAATCATCAATCAGCTAAGTTGGACAAGGCTCTTTATTCAGACTTGATTGGTACTTCAATTGGTGCCATCGCTGGTACTTCAAACGTAACGACTTATGTTGAGTCTGCTGCTGGTATTGGTGCAGGTGGACGTACAGGTTTGACAGCCTTGGTTGTGGCAATCTGTTTTGCAATTTCAAGCTTCTTTAGCCCACTTCTAGCGATTGTACCAACAGCCGCTACAGCTCCAATCTTGATTATCGTTGGGATTATGATGTTGGCTAGCTTGAAAAATATCCATTGGGATGATATGGCTGAAGCGGTTCCTGCCTTCTTCACATCTATCTTTATGGGATTCAGCTACTCTATCACTCAAGGGATTGCAGTTGGTTTCTTGACTTACACTTTGACTAAGCTTGTTAAAGGTCAAGCTAAAGATGTTCATGTCATGATTTGGATTTTGGATGCCTTGTTTATCCTTAACTACATCAGCATGGCTTTATAATAGGATAACCCAGGGGGATTTTCCCCCTTTTTTAATACAAAGGAGATAGGTGATGAAAGAGAAAAATATGTGGAAAGAATTATTGAATCGTGCAGGTTGGCTGTTAATCTTTTTTCTGGCGACAATTTTATATCAGATTCCTATAGGGGTTACTGCTATTTTAACTTTAAATGCAGTACCACTGTTACAGTCAGGACTGATAGTTGCTGGTATTTCGATTGTGGTTTTAGGGCTATTTATTATTGGAGCTCGTAAAACGCAATTAGCAAGTTTTAATTTTTCTTTTTTCAGAGCTAAGGATTTGGCACGCTTGGGATTAAGTTATTTAGTTATTATCGGTTCAAATATACTTGGTTCTATCTTGTTACAACTGTCAAATGAGACGACAACAGCTAACCAGTCTCAGATTAACGATATGGTTCAAAATAGTTCTTTGATTTCTAGCTTCTTCTTGCTAGCCTTGCTTGCTCCAATTTGTGAGGAAATCTTGTGCCGTGGGATTGTTCCTAAAAAGATTTTCCGAGGAAAAGAGAACTTGGGATTTGTAGTCGGTACGGTTGTGTTTGCTTTATTGCATCAACCAAGTAATTTACCTTCTTTATTGATTTATGGAGGTATGTCGATCGTTCTGTCTTGGACGGCTTACAAGACCCAACGTTTGGAAATGTCTATCTTGCTTCACATGATTGTGAATGGGGTTGCTTTCTGTTTGTTGGCTCTTGTGGTGATCATGAGTCGGACATTAGGGATTTCTGTTTAAGATTTTTGACAATTGCTTACTTGTTTCTATTGGGAAAAAAGATGAATGCAATAGTGTCCATCTTTTTCTTTTTATGGTAAAATAGAGAAATAATATGGTGAAAAGCCTTGAGGGAGTGACCGATATGTCAACTAAAGTAAATCATGCAAAGACAGCTATTTGCGGAATTATCAATGTAACCCCAGATTCCTTTTCGGATGGTGGTCAATTTTTTGCTCTTGAGCAGGCACTCCAGCAGGCTCGTAAATTGATAGCAGAAGGGGCTAGTATGCTAGATATCGGCGGAGAATCGACTCGGCCGGGAAGTAGCTATAGCTATGTTGAGATAGAAGAGGAAATCCAGCGTGTTGTTCCAGTGATTAAAGCGATTCGCAAGGAAAGTGATGTCCTCATCTCTATTGATACTTGGAAGAGTCAGGTAGCAGAAGCTGCTTTGGCTGCTGGTGCCAATCTAGTTAATGATATCACTGGTCTTATGGGTGATGAGAAAATGGCGGAGGTGGTTGCTAAGGCTGGTGCGAAAGTGGTCATCATGTTTAATCCAGTTATTGCTCGACCTCAGCATCCTAGCTCGCTCATCTTTCCTCATTTTGGTTTTGGACAAGCTTTTACAGAGGAAGAGTTAGCTAACTTTGAAAAATTGCCAATCGAAGACTTGATGGAGACTTTCTTTGAACGTGCACTAGCGAGAGCAAATCAAGCTGGAATTGCACAAGAAAATATCCTGTTGGATCTAGGAATTGGCTTTGGTCTGACCAAGAAAGAAAATTTGCTTCTTTTACGGGATTTGGATAAACTACATCAGAAGGGCTATCCAATCTTTCTTGGAGTGTCGCGTAAGCGGTTTGTCATCAATATTCTTGAAGAAAATGGTTTTGAAGTCAATCCTGAGACAGAACTTGGTTTCCGCAATCGAGATACGGCTTCGGCTCATGTAACCAGTATCGCTGCAAGACAGGGTGTAGAAGTGGTGCGCGTGCATGACGTAGCCAGTCACAAGATGGCAGTTGAAATTGCATCAGCCATTCGATTGGCTGATGAAGCGGAAAATTTAGATTTAAAACAATATAAATAAGATGAAAGAAATTCAAAACAATCAGTGGATTGCTAACTACCGGACGGACCAACCGCATTTTGGCTTGGAACGAATGGAGGAACTATTAGCTTTGCGTGGCAATCCCCATCTCAAACTCAAGGTCATCCATATCGGAGGGACCAATGGCAAGGGTTCGACCATTGCTTTTTTGAAAAATATGTTGGAAAAGCTAGGGCTGAGAGTTGGCGTGTTTAGCTCGCCCTATCTCATTCATTACACAGACCAGATTAGCATCAATGGGGAATCTATCCCAGAAGCGAGACTAGAAGCCCTCATGGCAGACTATCAGTCTTTGTTGGAAGGGGAATCGGCTACCAATTTGCAGGGTACAACTGAGTTTGAAATAATTACAGCTATAGCCTATGATTACTTTGCCTCAGAGCAAGTAGATGTGGCTATCATGGAAGTCGGCATGGGTGGGCTTTTAGATAGTACCAATGTCTGCCAGCCAATTTTAACAGGAATTACGACTATTGGACTGGACCATGTAGCCCTACTTGGTGACACCTTGGAAGCCATAGCAGTTCAGAAAGCTGGTATTATCAAACAAGGTATTCCCTTGGTAACAGGTCGTATCGCTCCAGAAGCTTTGGCTGTGATTGACCACATTGCGGAAGGGAAAGATACTCCGCGACTTGCCTACGGGGCAAATTATCAGGTTCGTCATAAAGAAAGTGTGGTGACAGGTCAAGTCTTTGACTATACAAGTGTTGTCAGACAAGGTCGCTTCCAGACTGGTTTGCTTGGTTTGCACCAGATAGAGAATGCTGGGATGGCCATAGCTTTACTTGATAATTTTTGTCAAGAAGATGGTCGAGAGCTACCAGCTAATACCTTACTTGCTAAAGCTCTGGAAGAAACAAGATGGCCGGGGCGTCTGGAGGTCGTGTCAAGAGAACCCTTGATGATTTTGGATGGAGCCCACAATCCCCATGCTATCAAGGCTTTATTAGCAACCTTGCAAGAACGCTTTGCGGATTATAGTAAGGAAATCCTCTTTACTTGTATCAAAACCAAGGCCTTGGAAGATATGTTGGACTTGCTGGGGGCCATGCCAGATACCGAGCTTACTCTGACACATTTTGACGATAGTCGGGCGACTGATGAAAGCGTGCTGGAAGAGGCAGCTAAGTCTAGAAATCTCAGCTACCAAGGTTGGCAGGATTTTCTAGAGCAGAAATTGACAGATAAAAAAGAAGAGAAAAAAACAGTTAGGATTGTCACAGGTTCCTTGTATTTCTTGAGCCAAGTGAGAGCCTATCTGATGGAGAGGAAAAACGAGAATGGATACACAAAAGATTGAAGCAGCTGTAAAAATGATTATCGAGGCCGTCGGAGAGGACGCTAACCGCGAGGGCTTGCAGGAAACACCTGCTCGTGTGGCTCGTATGTACCAAGAGATTTTTTCAGGTCTTGGTCAAACAGCGGAGGAACATTTGTCAAAATCCTTTGAGATTATTGACGATAATATGGTGGTAGAAAAGGATATTTTTTTCCATACCATGTGTGAACACCACTTCTTGCCATTTTATGGTAGAGCACATATTGCCTACATTCCAGATGGTCGTGTGGCAGGTTTGTCTAAGCTAGCCCGTACGGTTGAAGTTTATTCTAAAAAACCACAAATTCAAGAACGTTTGAATATCGAAGTGGCCGATGCCTTGATGGACTATCTAGGTGCTAAAGGAGCCTTTGTTGTCATTGAGGCGGAACATATGTGTATGAGCATGCGTGGTGTCAGAAAACCAGGAACTGCAACCTTGACGACAGTAGCTAGAGGTCTATTTGAAACAGATAAGGACCTTCGAGACCAAGCTTATCGTTTAATGGGACTATAATACTCTTCGAAAATCTCTTCAAACCACGTCAGCTTTCATCTGCAACCTCAAAACAGTGTTTTGAGCAGCCTGCGGCTAGCTTTCTAGTTTGCATTTTGATTTTCATTGAGTATAAAAAAATCCGCTTGAAGCGGATTTTTCTAGAAAGGAATCATTATGGATCAACTGCAGATTAAGGATTTGGAAATTTTTGCCTATCATGGTCTTTTTCCTAGTGAGAAAGAATTAGGGCAAAAGTTTGTTATTTCCGCAATCCTATCCTATGATATGACCAAGGCGGCTACAGACTTGGATTTAACAGCCTCTGTCCATTACGGAGAATTGTGTCAGCAGTGGACGGCTTGGTTTCAGGAAACAACTGAGGACTTGATTGAAACGGTAGCCTACAAACTGGTAGAACGTACCTTTGAGGCCTATCCTCTTGTCCAAGAAATAAAGCTGGAACTGAAAAAACCTTGGGCGCCAGTGCATTTGCCACTAGATACTTGCTCGGTAACCATTCATCGCCGCAAGCAACGAGCCTTTATCGCCCTAGGAAGCAATATGGGAGATAAACAAGCAAACTTGAAACAAGCCATTGAGAACATGCGAGCTCAAGGTATCCATATTCTCAAAGAGTCCAGTGTCTTGACGACGGAGCCTTGGGGAGGTGTCGAGCAAGATAGCTTTGCTAATCAAGTGGTTGAGGTTGAAACCTGGTTGCCGGCCCCAGTTCTATTAGAGACCTTGTTAGCCATTGAGTCAGAGATGGGACGGGTGAGAGAAGTACATTGGGGGCCTCGTTTGATTGATTTGGACTTGCTCTTTGTGGAGGATCTGATTCTTTATACAGACGACCTTATCTTGCCTCATCCTTATATAGCGGAACGCCTTTTTGTCCTTGAGTCCTTACAGGAAATTGCGCCTCATTTTATCCATCCGACATTAAAGCAACCGATCCGCAACTTGTATAATGCTTTGAAACAATAGAAAAAACTCTAGTTTTCAGTCACTTGCAACTGAAGGCTAGAGTTTTTAAAATAGGTCATTTTCTTCTGGGAGGAGGATAGTCTCTCTACCATCCATATCTAAAACCAGAACTCTCGGGGGATAAAGAGGGTCGAAAGGGTGGTTAAAGTCAAAATCAATGGCTGTAGGGAGGTGTTGACTTGAGAAGTGGAAGGTAATTTTTCCTTGGTTATTGAGCAATTGAAACTCGAGTTCTTCCTCCAATTCAAAGACATTTTTTAAGAAGTGGTCGATGATGTACCAAAAAGAGTCAATAACATCATCAGGCAAGCTGGTAACAATGCCAAAACTAGCTGACCGCATATGGGTATTGGTAAAAGCCATATTTCTTCCCCCTTTCTTTTCCCTTATCATACAGCAAATAGGATTAAAAATCAAGAAAAGGCGATTTTTTCTTCATAAACATAGCTTTCTATGAAATTTTTTCAAATAATCTTCAAAAAAAGCTTGAAAGTGTTTACAAATAGTGATAAAATGGAATAAGTAGAAGCATGAAAACGAAATTTTCATACCGTCTCTTTTTTGGAGTCTCGTGAGGTATGATATAGAAAGGAAATGGAATGAATACAGACGATACAGTAACGATTTATGATGTCGCCCGTGAAGCAGGAGTTTCAATGGCGACGGTTAGCCGTGTAGTCAATGGCAATAAGAATGTAAAAGAGAATACCCGTAAAAAAGTACTTGAGGTGATTGATCGTTTGGATTACCGTCCAAATGCTGTGGCGCGTGGTCTTGCAAGTAAAAAGACAACCACTGTCGGTGTCGTGATCCCCAATATTACCAATGGTTATTTCTCAACGCTTGCTAAAGGGATTGATGATATCGCTGAAATGTACAAGTACAATATTGTCCTTGCTAATAGTGATGAGGACGATGACAAGGAAGTTTCAGTTGTCAATACACTGTTTTCTAAGCAAGTAGATGGTATCATCTTTATGGGTTACCACTTGACTGAAAAAATTCGTTCAGAGTTTTCTCGTTCTCGGACACCGGTTGTTCTTGCAGGAACTGTGGATGTAGAACATCAGCTTCCAAGTGTCAATATTGACTACAAACAAGCTACGATTGATGCAGTGACCTACCTTGCTAAAGAAAATGAGCGCATTGCTTTCGTAAGCGGTCCATTAGTGGATGACATCAATGGTAAGGTTCGTTTGGTTGGCTACAAGGAAGCCTTGAAAAAAGCAGGGATTTCTTATAGCGAAGGATTGGTATTTGAATCTAAATACACTTATGAAGACGGCTATGCCTTGGCAGAACGCTTGATTTCATCAAACGCAACTGCAGCAGTTGTAACAGGTGATGAATTGGCAGCAGGTGTCTTGAACGGTCTTGCTGATAAGGGTGTGTCAGTACCAGAAGAATTTGAAATCATTACTAGTGATGATTCACAAATCTCACGCTTTACCCGTCCAAACTTGACAACTATTGCCCAACCTCTTTATGACCTTGGTGCTATTAGTATGCGTATGTTGACTAAGATTATGCACAAGGAAGAGTTGGAAGAACGTGAAGTTCTCTTACCTCATGGTTTGACAGAACGTCGTTCGACACGAAAACGGAAATAGAAAAAATCAGGGAATCGTGAAGATTTCCTGATTTGTTTTTAGAGAAGAGACTTACCCTTCCATATAGTCTTTCAAAGCTGGCCCTGTTAGTCCGGCATTGAGGGCGATGAGGAGTTTCAAGCGGGCTTTTTGGGCGTTGAGTTCTTTAACAAAGAAGACACCAGATTTTTGCAACTGCACGCCCCCACCTTGGTAGGCATAAACAGGCTCGGCAATACCGTTAAAGCATCGTGAAACCAGGGCGACTGGTATTCCTTTTTGCAGAAGGCTTTCTAATTTTTGAGCCGTTTCTTTTGGAATATTACCAGCTCCGAAGGCTTGGATAATCAAACCGTCCAATTGTTCCAAATCCAGCATATCAATCAGCTCATCTGTCATACCAGCATAAGCAGAGATGATAGGGACTAATCCTTGTATGTGATCAAGGTCAAAGCGGACACGAGGTTCAGCTGTTTTAAAGTAGAGGATTTCCTGTTTCATAATCAGACCAAGTGGCCCGTGTGTTGGAGTCTGGAAGGTGCTGACGTTGGTTGTATGCGTTTTGGTAACATACTTGGCAGCGTGGATTTCATCGTTCATAACGACCAAAACTCCTTTGTCAGCAGCCCTGTCATCGCTAGCCACTCGTAAAGCACTTAGATAATTATAGACACCGTCACTTCCGAGTTCGTTGGAGCTGCGCATGGCACCTGTTAGAACGATAGGTATATGGGGAACTTCCATGGTATCAAGGAAATAGGCTGTTTCCTCTAAAGTATCTGTCCCGTGTGTGATCACCACTCCATCGTAGTTATCTGCTTCATCTTTGATTTTTTGGTAGAGGGCCAGCATATGCTTGGGTTTGATATGGGGGCTTGGCAGGTTAAAAAAGTCCAAGGTGTGGACTTGGATTCCTTCAAGAGGATTGGACACATGGTTCATGGGATTATCTGAACTCGTCACAACAGCGCCAGAAGCATCGGCTTGCATGGAAATAGTTCCACCCGTATGTAAAACAAGGATTTTCTTAGGCATGATTTACTCACTCTTTCTGAAATGTGGTATAATCATTGTATCACAAAAGGGGAGATTGGGATAGGATGGAAGTCAAAGCTGTTTTTTTGATATCGATGGAACCTTGGTCAACGATCGCAAGAGTGTTTTGAAATCCACTAAGGATGCGATTAAAATCGTCAAAGAACAAGGGGTACTTGTCGGCGTAGCGACAGGGCGAGGACCTTTTTTTGTTAAGGAATTGATGGACGATTTGGATTTGGACTTTGCGGTAACCTACAATGGCCAGTATATCTTTACTAAAGACAGAGTCTTGTTCACGAGTCCTATTTCCAAGTTACACTTGCGCCAGCTAATTACTTATTCTAAAAAAGAGGGCAAGGAGATTGCCCTAGGGACCAAGGATGCCATGTTGGGTTCTAAAATCATGTCCTTTGGTTTGGGTTCTTTTTCCCAACGAATCAGTCGCTTCGTTCCCTCTGTTTTAACTCGGACGGTGAGTCATTCCTTTAATCGTATGGTCAGCAAGGTTGTTCCCCAAAAGGAAGAAGACCTGCTTGATCTAATGAATCAGCCTATCTACCAAGTTTTGATGCTGATGACACCAGAAGAATCTGAGAAGGCAGCAGCTGATTTTGAAGACTTGAAATTGACACGTAGTAATCCATTTGCTGCGGATGTCATCAATCAAGGAAACTCTAAGTTGGAAGGTATTCGCCGAGTTGGGAAAGAATATGGTTTTGATCTCAACCAAGTGATGGCCTTTGGTGACTCAGATAACGATCTAGAAATGCTTGCAGGTGTTGGTATGTCGGTTGCTATGGGAAATGGTAGTAGCAGTGTCAAGGAAGTTGCCAAGCACATCACTACCAGCAATCAGCAAGATGGAATCCACAAGGCCCTGGAACATTTTGGTGTTCTGGCCTCAGAAAAAGTCTTTGTCAGCCGTGACTATCATTTCAATAAGGTCAAGACCTTCCACCACATGATGGATGAACGGACCCAAGAAGAACCTCGAGCTTGGGATTTAGAAGGTGCAACCCACAGGGCTGGCTTTAAAATAGAAGAATTGGTGGAGTTTGTTCGAGCTGCCAGCACTTCTGAAGAGGATTTTGGTCAAGCTCTATCGCAACTTCATCAAGCACTTGATAAGGCGGCAGATAAAGTAGCCAAGAAGACACCTGCTCAGCAAGATTTGATAGGGCAGGTGGATGCCTTGATTGATACGCTTTACTTCACCTATGGCAGTTTTGTCTTGATGGGAGTGGACCCAGAACGAATTTTTGATATTGTCCATCAGGCCAATATGGGGAAAATTTTTCCAGATGGCAAGGCTCATTTTGATCCAGTGACCCATAAAATATTAAAACCAGATGATTGGGAAGAAAAATATGCTCCAGAACCTGCTATTAAAAAGGAACTGCAGCGCCAACTCAAGGCTTATGAACGCCATAAAGAGAGAAATAATACTCAATGAAAATCAAAGAGCAAACTAGGAAACTAGCCGCAGGCTGCTCAAAGCATTGCTTTGAGGTTGTAGATAGAACTGACGAAGTCAGCTCAAAACACTGTTTTGAGGTTGTAGATAGAACTGACGAAGTCAGTAACATATATATACGGCAAGGCGACGTTGACGTGGTTTGAAGAGATTTTCGAAGAGTATAAATAGTAAACAAAAAGGAGCGCTGAGCTCCTTTTCTTCGTGATTATAAGGTTTTTTCTTGTTCTCTCACCACCAGCAAATCGACCTTAGCATGGCGGAGGATGTATTCAGATGAAGAGCCGACCAAGAGGCGCTCAAAGGCGTTGAGACCAGTTGCGCCAACAAGGATGAGGTCCACTTCTTCAGCATCTGGAATAGTACGTGCTAAGAGGGTTTTTGGATTTCCCATTTCAATGACGATATGAACATCTGCCACACCAGCATCTTTAGCACGTTTTTCGTACTCTTTCATCAGACTTTCAGCGTCGACTTGGAGTTCTTCATAAACTTCAGCATCAAAGGTGGATACGCTTTGGAGAGCGCGTGTGTCAATGACATGTGCGATGGTGAGTTTAGCGTCGTTTCGTAGAGCAGAATGAACTCCCTTGACAAAAGCCAAGTCCGCTTCCTTAGAACCATCGATTGCGACCATAATATTTTGGTAACGTTGTGCCATAATGAAACCTCCTGAAATTTTCTTACTATAATTGTAAACCTTTTCACTATAGAAGTAAAGCAAAAAAGTATTTTTCAAAAGAATGTTAGCGTTTAAAATCTATATAAATATATGATAAAATAAAAGAAAGAATAGCAGGAAAGAAGTGAAGGGAGGGAGAATGATGAAAAACGCTTTTAAAAAATCAAATTTCCTTTATTATGGAATCATCCTAGTTTCAGTCTTGCTAGAAGTTATTATAATCTGGCAATTAGAGAGGCTGGTATCATTTCTTTATCCAGGTTTTATAGGATTTTTAGTTTTTCATGTATTCTACCATCTGCTATTATTCCTAGCTGCTAAACGAAGTGGGCGTTGGGATTACTTGACGATATGGGGGCTTTTCCTCATGTTTAATCTTCTTTATGACTCCTTTTTAGGATTGCTTTTTCTACGTTTATCTTTTGGTATGTGATGTGACTTTCGCAAAATACCTGCTATCTCCCCTGTCTTGACCTCGCTTTTAGCGAGGCTTTTCTTCTATACGAACCTAGTAACACATTTCAGTAAACTTGTCGCATTCTCTTTCTAGTGGTATAATGTTACTATCCTGAAGAATTGAGGAAACAAGATGAAAGAATATAACAAGTCTAGTAAGTTAGAGCATGTTGCTTATGATATCCGTGGTCCTGTTTTGGAAGAAGCCATGCGAATGCGAGCAAACGGAGAAAAGATTTTACGTCTGAATACAGGAAATCCAGCAGAATTTGGTTTTACAGCGCCAGACGAAGTCATTCATGACTTAATTATGAATGCGCGGGATAGTGAAGGTTACTCTGACTCCAAAGGGATTTTCTCAGCCCGTAAGGCTATCATGCAGTATTGCCAATTGAAAAAATTTCCAAACGTAGATATTGATGATATCTACCTTGGAAATGGTGTCAGTGAGTTGATTGTCATGTCCATGCAGGGGCTTTTGGATAATGGGGATGAGGTCTTAGTCCCAATGCCAGACTATCCTCTATGGACGGCCGCTGTCAGTCTAGCTGGAGGAAATGCCGTTCACTATATCTGTGATGAAGCTGCAGAATGGTATCCAGATATTGATGATATCAAGTCAAAAATCACTTCCAATACCAAGGCAATCGTCCTTATCAATCCAAATAACCCAACTGGAGCCCTTTATCCTAAAGAACTCTTGTTGGAGATTATTGAGATTGCCCGTCAAAACGATTTGATTATCTTTGCGGATGAAATTTATGATCGCATGGTCATGGATGGACATGTGCATACGCCTGTAGCCAGCTTGGCACCAGATGTCTTCTGTGTCAGCATGAATGGTCTATCAAAATCCCACCGTATTGCTGGTTTCCGTGTGGGTTGGATGGTCTTGTCTGGACCTAAGACTCATGTCAAGGGCTATATCGAAGGGCTCAATATGCTATCCAATATGCGCCTTTGCTCTAACGTTTTGGCACAACAAGTCGTACAAACTTCCTTGGGTGGCCACCAATCAGTCGATGAATTGCTCCTTCCTGGTGGACGAATTTACGAGCAAAGAAATTTCATTTACAATGCCATTCAGGATATCCCAGGTTTGTCTGCGGTTAAACCTAAGGCTGGGCTCTATATCTTCCCTAAAATCGACCGTAATATGTACCGTATCGATGATGATGAGCAGTTTGTCCTTAATTTCTTGAAACAGGAAAAGGTTCTCTTGGTTCATGGTCGAGGTTTTAACTGGCAGGAACCAGACCACTTCCGTATCGTTTACCTTCCTCGTGTCGATGAACTAGCCCAAATCCAAGAAAAGATGACTCGTTTCTTGAAACAGTATCGTAGATAGGGCTTACATTCGAAAAAGCTGGAAACATTTGCCTAGAGCTATTGACAAAAGTAAAAGAATCAGATAGAATAGTAAAGTATGTTTAGTAACTGATCACTTTATAGCCGGCTAAACGAATACAAAATCTATGAGGAGGTATTCATCGTGAAACGTACTTATCAACCAAGTAAACTTCGTCGTGCGCGCAAACACGGATTCCGTAACCGTATGTCAACTAAAAACGGTCGTCGCGTATTGGCAGCTCGTCGTCGTAAAGGACGCAAAGTTTTGGCTGCATAATCCAAACGAACCATATCAAAAATCAGTAGGAACTCGAGTCTACTGATTTTTATTTTTGTAAAAAAGTACAAAAAGCTTTATATTTTTGCTTGAATAGTGTATAATATTTCACATACTGTAAAATTGGAGAATAATCATGAAGAAATCAAAAGTTATGCTTTTTGGAGCTATGGCTTTGACAGCAGGTCTAGCTTTAGCAGCGTGTGGATCATCTCAATCAAGTAATGTAGACAAGACTTACTCTTATATCTTTGTCAATAACCCAGATACCTTGGATTATATTACTTCTACCCGAGACTCTACATCTAGTATCACAACCAACTTGATTGATGGTTTGTTGGAAAATGACCAATATGGCAATCTCATCCCGTCTATGGCTGAGTCATGGACAGTTTCAAAAGATGGTTTGACCTACACTTATAAGATCCGTCAGGGGGCAAAATGGTACACTTCTGAAGGAGAAGAGTATGCGGATGTAACAGCTCATGACTTTGTGACTGGTCTTAAGTATGCGGCTGATAAAAAGGCTGAAAACTTGTACTTGGTACAAGATTCTATCAAAGGGCTAGCAGACTATGTTGAAGGGAAATCATCTGATTTTGAAACTGTTGGTGTTAAGGCAGTGGATGATTACACACTCCAATACACCCTCAACCAACCTGAGACTTATTGGAATTCTAAAACAACAGCAAGTATCCTTAGTCCTGTAAACGAAGCTTTCTTGAAGTCTAAGGGAGATGACTTTGGAAGTGTGACGCCATCAAGTATCTTGTCAAATGGTCCTTACTTGTTTAAGTCCTTCACATCAAAATCTTTAATTGAATTTGATAAGAACCCTAATTACTGGGATAAGGACAATGTTAAAATCGAGAAAGTGAAACTTTCTTTCTTTGACGGTTCTGACCAAGATAGCATTGCAAGAGGTTTCTTGGATGGTAACTATACTGATGGTCGTATCTTCCCAACAAGTTCAGTATTTGCTGAACTCAAGAAGGGGAATGAGGACAAGATTACCTATACACCGCAAAACTCAGTTACTTTCTATTACCTTTTCAACGTGAATCGTCAAAGCTACAAGCAGACTATGAAACAGTCTGATAAGGAAAAGACAGATTCACGCGCAGCTATGCAAAATAAAGATTTCCGTCAGGCTATCAACTTTGCCTTTGACCGTCATGCTTATGCAGCGCAGACAAATGGTGAAGATGGAGCAGACCGTATCTTGCGTAACACGATTACACCAAGTAACTTTGTCCAAGTTGGCGATAAGAACTTCGGTGATATTGTCAATGAAAAAATTGTCAACTACGGTAAAGATTGGGCAAATATCAACCTAAACGATGGTAAGCAAGCCTTCTTGAACCCTGACAAGGCCAAAGAGAAATTTGCTAAGGCTAAAGAAAGTCTGCAAGCTCAGGGAGTAACCTTCCCAATTCATTTGGATATGCCAGTTGACCAGACTGCTAAATTAGATGTGCAACAGGCCGGCTCTTTCAAACAAACAGTGGAAGAAACCCTTGGTAAGGAGAATGTGGTCATCGATGTTATCCAACTTTCTCCAGATGAAAAAGATCAGGCAACCTACTTTGCAGATACAGCAGAACAAAAAGACTACGATATTGACGTCTCAGGATGGGGTGGAGACTACTCAGATCCGAAGACTTACCTAGCGATTTTAGATCCAGAGACTGGTTCTCAGTTGAAAAACATGGGCTTGTCTGAAGGAAAAGACAAGGAAGTTAAGGATAAGATTGGTCTTGCTGACTATAAGAAACTCTTGGATCAGGCAGATTCGGAAATCACAGATACTCAAGCTCGCTATGAAAAATATGCTGAAGCCCAAGCTTGGTTGACAGATAGCGCCCTCTTCCTACCAGTTCAAAGTGGTGGAGCTAATCCAATCTTCCGTAAGACTGTACCGTTTACAGGTCCATTCTCATTCGTTGGTCATAAGGGAAATGCGGACAACTACAAATATGTTGAATTGCAAAAAGAGCCAGTAACTGCTAAACAGTACCAAGAACTCTATGAAAAATGGCTAAAAGAAAAAGCTGAGTCAAATAAAAAAGCTCAGGAAGATTTAGCTAACCACATTCAATAATATGCCTAGTCATTCTTTTCAGTTAATACTCAATGAAAATCAAAGAGCAAACTAGAAGCTAGCCACAGGCTGCTCGAAGCACTGCTTTGAGGTTATAGATAGAACTGACGAAGTCAGCTCAAAACATGGTTTTGAGGTTGTAGATGAAACTGACGTGGTTTGAAGAGATTTTCGAAGAGTATAAGCATAGTGACTGGATTCAGAAAAAGGCCCTACCAGAGCTTCTTGGTTCTGGTAGGGCCTTTTCTTTATTCTTTTAAGTGATAAGAATAGCTAGCGACAACGACATCTTGGTGCCAACGAAGGGCGTATTTGAGTTTGAGACTCATCTGATTGTGTAGAATATTTTGCCAAGGTTTATTAGGGATAAACTGGGGTACCAGGACAGTGACTGTATAGTTCTTTTTCTGGGCATCTTCAGAGATTCGTTTGACATACTTGACAGTAGGGGTGATGATGTCGCGGTAGCTGGTCTTGATATTTTTCAGAGTAATAGTTGGAAAGTAATCGGCAAATTCTTGGAGAATTTCTTGGTCTTTCTCTGTTGTTTCCTTAGTAGAAATGTGCATGGCTAGGACTTCATCTCCGATACTTTGGGCATAGTTAATGGCTCCAACGCTGACGCGGGTGACATTTCCTACTAGGACGAGAACTAGATTTCCATTGTAGGTACGTTTTTCGATGCCTTCATAGAGACGCAGTTGTTGGGCTACTTTTTGATAATGACTGTGAATCGCCAAGAAGAGTAAGGTGAGTACGAGAATAATCGGGAAGAAAGGCCAGATATCACTGAGACGGAAAAAGAGCAGGATTAGCACGATAGCGTAGCAAATGATAGCTCCAAGGATATTGGCAAGGGCAGGTTTTAAGAAATTTGCCCCTTTTTCTTTTTTCCAATGGAGAATCATCCCAGTCTGAGAAAGGGCAAAGGGAACGAAGACCCCGATAGTATAAAGGGGAATCAAACGTTCGGTATTGCCATTAAAAATGAGAAGAAGAATCATAGCTCCAAATGCCAGAGTTAAAATTCCATTAGAGTAGCCTAGGCGGTCTCCTTTTTCCATAAAGAGATGGGGCATGTATTTGTTTTTAGCCATATTGTAAGCTAGCATAGGGAAGGCTGAAAAGCCAGTATTTGCAGCTACGGCTAAAATCAAGGCTGTGGAGAATTGGAAGATATAATAGCCAAGGTGACCTAAGAAGGAATTACCAAGGATGCCTTGAGCCATCTGTGAAAGAATAGTTTCTCCGTGTTGAGGCAGAATCCCCATCCAGTAGTTTAGGAAGGTAATGCCTGCAAAAAGAAAACCTAAAATCAGTGACATAATGGTCAAGGTTTGAGCGGCATTCTTTTCTTTTGGAGCCTTGAAAAAGGGAACGGCATTTGAAATAGCTTCAACCCCTGTCAGAGAGGCAGAGCCGCTGGTAAAGGCTCTTAGAATGAGAACGATAGACAGGCTCGGAACAGTATGCCCAATAGGTGAAGTTGCCTGATAGCTGAGAGACCCTGTCATTAGTTGAAAGATTCCATAGAGCAAGAGAAAGACAGTACTGATGATAAAGAGATAGACAGGAATCATCAGTGAACTGGCAGATTCTTTCAACCCTCGTAAGTTCAAGAGCATGAGCAAGCAAACCAGAAAAATGGAGATGTGGAGGTTGTAAGGGTGGAGGGCAGGGAGAGCTGCTGTGATAGCGTCAGCTCCAGATGAAACAGATACCGCTACGGTTAGCATATAGTCAACCAGAAGACTACCTCCAGCAATCAAGCCAAGTTCTGGAGATAGATTTTCTCGAGTAACCATATAGGCCCCTCCCCCTTGAGGATAGGCATGGATGATTTGACGGTAGGAAACGGTCAGGCTAGCTAGAAGCAGGAGGACAAAGAGGCCGATAGGAAGGCTCCACCATATAGCTAGAGGAGAGAGACTAGCCAAGACGAGGACTACTTGCTCAGGTCCATAGGCGATGGAGGACAGAGCGTCGCTTGACAACATGGCTAGTGCCTGCATTTTTCCCAGTAGTCCCCCTTCGCCTTCGGTTAAGGATTTAAGAGGACGACCGATAAAGGTCTGTTTTAATTTTGTAAACATAGTTGTTTCCTTTGTTGAAAAATTCAATAAGTGTTATTATACTGCTTTGGAAAAAGAGCGTCAAGAGATGATAATGGGTTTTAGAATATTTTTTTCAGATGAGGAGAGAGGTCAGTTTTTTTGCTATAATAGTAGATAGAAAACGAGGTTAGAAGAGATGATTTTTGATACACATACACACTTGAATGTAGAAGAATTTGCAGGTCGTGAGGCGGAAGAAATTGCTTTGGCTGCTGAGATGGGTGTGACACAGATGAATATTGTTGGTTTTGATAAACCGACGATTGAGCGTGCTTTGGAGTTGGTGGATGAGTACGACCAACTCTACGCAACCATTGGTTGGCATCCTACAGAAGCTGGTACTTATACAGAGGAGATTGAAGCCTACTTGCTTGACAAGCTCAAGCATCCCAAAGTAGTTGCCTTGGGTGAGATTGGCTTGGACTACCATTGGATGACAGCGCCTAAGGAAGTGCAGGAGAAGGTTTTTCGCCGTCAGATTCAGTTATCCAAGGACTTGAATTTGCCTTTTGTGGTCCATACCCGTGATGCGCTGGAAGATACCTATGAGATTATCAAGAGCGAGGGAGTTGGTCCTCGAGGTGGCATCATGCATTCTTTCTCAGGAACTCTTGAGTGGGCAGAGAAGTTTGTGGAGCTTGGTATGACCATTTCCTTCTCAGGAGTGGTGACTTTCAAGAAGGCAACCGATATCCAAGAGGCGGCTAGAGAACTTCCTTTGGACAAGATTTTGGTAGAAACGGATGCGCCTTATTTGGCTCCTGTTCCTAAACGTGGTCGCGAAAACAAAACAGCCTATACTCGCTATGTAGTAGATTTTATCGCGGATCTGCGTGGCATGACGACCGAGGAGTTATCGGCAGCAACGACTGCAAATGCAGAACGAATTTTGGGATTGGACAGCAAGTAATGAAAGAAAAAATTTCTCAAGTTATCGTGGTCGAAGGGCGCGATGATACGGCCAATCTCAAACGCTATTTCGATGTAGAGACCTATGAGACACGAGGTTCTGCCATCAATGAGCAGGATCTAGAGCGGATTCAGCGCTTGCACCAACGTCATGGAGTCATTGTCTTTACAGACCCAGATTTTAATGGGGAGCGGATTCGCCGCATGATTATGACGGCCATCCCAACAGTTCAGCATGCCTTCCTCAAACGAGATGAAGCTGTTCCCAAGTCCAAAACCAAGGGACGTTCTCTGGGAATTGAGCATGCTAGCTATGAAGACCTGAAAACGGCTCTAGCTCAGGTTACAGAACAATTTGAACATGAGAGTCAGTTTGACATCAGTCGTAGCGACTTGATTCGCCTTGGTTTTCTAGCAGGGGCAGATAGCCGTAAGCGCAGAGAATATCTAGGAGAGGCTCTCCGAATCGGCTATTCCAACGGCAAGCAACTCCTCAAGCGCTTAGAGTTATTTGGGATCACCTTGACAGAAGTGGAAGAAGCTATGAAATCTTATGAGAACAGCTAAGCAGACCCCAAATGTAAGGGGAATGTGTTACAATAGAAGTAACAGATATTAGAAAAGAGAATAAATGAGAATTGCAGATTATAGCGTGACCAAGGCAGTGCTGGAGCGTCACGGTTTTACCTTTAAAAAGTCCTTTGGGCAAAATTTCTTGACGGATACCAATATCCTTCAAAAAATTGTGGATACGGCTGAAATTGATGATCAGGTCAATGTTATTGAAATTGGGCCAGGTATTGGTGCCTTGACAGAATTTTTGGCTGAGCGTGCGGCAGAAGTTATGGCCTTTGAGATCGATCACCGTTTGGTACCGATTTTGGCAGATACCCTACGTGATTTTGATAATGTGACCGTAGTTAACGAGGACATTCTCAAGGTCGGTTTGGCGCAGCATATCCAGAATTTTAAAAATCCTGACCTGCCAATCAAGGTAGTGGCTAATTTGCCTTACTATATCACGACGCCTATTCTCATGCACTTGATTGAGAGTGGGATTCCGTTTAGTGAGTTTGTGGTCATGATGCAAAAAGAAGTGGCGGATCGTATCTCAGCCCAGCCTAACACCAAGGCCTATGGTAGCTTGTCGATTGCAGTGCAGTATTACATGACTGCCAAGGTTGCCTTCATCGTGCCTCGTACGGTCTTTGTGCCAGCGCCAAATGTGGACTCTGCTATTTTGAAAATGGTGCGTCGTCCAGAACCAGCCGTAGCAGTTGAAGACGAGAACTTCTTCTTTAAGGTTTCAAAGGCTAGCTTCACTCATCGTCGCAAGACTTTGTGGAATAACTTGACAGGTTACTTTGGTAAGACCGAGGAAATCAAAGATAAGTTGACCAAGGCCTTAGACCAAGCAGGATTGTCACCAAGTGTGCGTGGGGAGGCTCTTAGCTTGGAAGAATTTGCCAGCCTAGCAGACGCGCTTAAAGGGCAAGGACTCTAAGATGCACGGACAAATTATTAAAGCCTTGGCTGGGTTCTACTATGTGGAAAGTGATGGCCGGGTTTATCAGACGCGCGCGCGTGGGAATTTCCGTAAAAAAGGCCATACTCCCTACGTTGGGGATTTGGTAGATTTTTCTGCAGAGGAAAATTCAGAAGGCTATATTCTCAAGATTCACGAACGGAAAAACAGTCTGGTCCGTCCGCCTATTGTCAATATTGATCAAGCTGTAGTAATTATGTCTGTCAAGGAACCTGATTTTAACAGCAATTTACTGGATCGCTTCTTGGTTCTTTTGGAGCATAAAGGTATCCATCCTATTGTTTATATTTCCAAGATGGACCTACTGGAAGATAGAGGAGAACTGGATTTTTATGAACAGACTTATGGTGATATCGGCTACGACTTTGTGACCAGTAAAGAAGAACTTTTGCCCTTGTTAACAGGCAAGGTTACAGTCTTTATGGGGCAGACAGGTGTTGGGAAATCAACTCTTCTCAATAAAATCGCACCAGACCTCAATCTTGAAACAGGAGAAATTTCAGACAGTCTGGGTCGCGGGCGCCACACTACTCGAGCAGTTAGTTTTTATAATCTCAATGGAGGTAAAATCGCAGATACACCAGGTTTTTCATCCTTGGACTATGAAGTGTCAACGGCTGAAGACCTCAATCAGGCTTTTCCAGAGATTGCTAGTGTTAGTCGAGACTGCAAGTTCCGTACTTGTACCCATACCCATGAGCCGTCCTGTGCTGTCAAGCCAGCAGTTGAAGAAGGTGTTATTGCCACCTTCCGTTTTGACAACTACCTGCAATTCCTCAGTGAGATTGAAAATCGCAGAGAAACCTATAAAAAAGTCAGCAAAAAAATTCCAAAATAAGGAGAAACCTATGTCTCAATACAAGATTGCTCCGTCAATTCTGGCAGCAGATTATGCCAACTTTGAACGTGAAATCAAACGCCTAGAAGCAACTGGGGCAGAATATGCCCATATCGATATCATGGATGGTCATTTTGTACCGCAAATCAGTTTTGGTGCAGGTGTGGTCGAAGCTCTTCGCCCTCATAGCAAGATGGTCTTTGACTGCCACTTGATGGTAGCTAATCCTGAGCATCATTTAGAAGACTTTGCGCGTGCGGGAGCGGATATCATCAGCATCCATGTGGAAGCAACGCCTCATATTCATGGTGCCCTCCAAAAAATTCGTTCACTCGGTGTCAAGCCATCAGTTGTCATCAATCCTGGTACGCCTGTTGAAGCTATCAAGCACGTCCTTCATCTAGTTGACCAAGTTTTAGTCATGACGGTTAATCCAGGTTTTGGTGGGCAAGCCTTTCTGCCAGAAACCATGGATAAAGTCCGTGAGTTGGTTGCACTTCGTAAGGAAAAAGGCTTGAACTTTGAAATCGAAGTGGATGGCGGGATTGATGACCAAACTATTGCTCTAGCCAAAGAAGCTGGTGCGACAGTTTTTGTAGCAGGTTCCTATGTCTTTAAGGGAGATGTCAATGAGCGAGTACAAACTCTCAGAAAACAACTGGACTAGGGTTGCTGTTTTTGCTGGCGGAGACCGCGGTCATTACCGGACGGACTTTGATAGCTTTGTCGGTGTTGATCGAGGCTCGCTCTGGGTCTTGGAAGAAAAGCTGCCTCTTGCTCTAGCAGTTGGGGATTTTGATTCTGTGACGGAAGAAGAGCGACAGGTGATTCAAAAACGTGCCCAGTATTTTGTCCAAGCCCGACCAGAAAAAGATGATACCGATTTGGAATTGGCCCTCTTGACTATTTTTGAGAAAAATCCTCAGGCTCAGGTTACTATTTTCGGTGCTTTGGGTGGCCGTATTGATCACATGCTGGCCAATGTTTTTCTTCCTAGCAACCCCAAGTTGGCGCCTTATATGCGCCAGATAGAAATTGAGGATGGGCAAAATTTAATTGCCTATTGTCCAGAAGGAATCAGTCAGCTAGAACCTCGTTCAGACTACGATTATCTAGCTTTTATGCCGGTTCGAGATAGCCAGCTTACCATTCTCGGAGCCAAGTATGAGTTGACAGAGGAAAATTTTTTCTTTAAAAAAGTGTACGCTTCTAACGAATATATAGATAGGGAAGTTTCGGTGACTTGCCCAGATGGTTATGTGGTCGTGCTGCATAGCAAGGACAGGAGGTAGGATGGAAAGTTTACTTGTTCTATTATTAATTGCCAACCTAGCTGGCCTCTTTCTGATTTGGCAAAGGCAGGATAAGCAAGACAAACACGTAAGCAAGAGCTTGGAGGACCAGGCAGATCATTTGTCAGACCAGTTGGATTACCGCTTTGAACAAGCCAGACAAGCCAGTCAGTTAGATCAAAAAGACTTGGAAGTAGCTGTCAGCGACCGTTTGCAAGAAGTTCGAATCGAGTTGCACCAAGGCTTAACTCAAGTTCGTCAAGAAATGACAGATAATCTCCTCCAAACCAGAGACAAGACTGACCAACGTCTCCAAGCCTTGCAGGAATCAAATGAGCAACGCTTGGAACAAATGCGTCAAACAGTCGAGGAAAAACTAGAAAAGACCTTGCAGACGCGCTTGCAGGCTTCCTTTGAGACAGTTTCCAAACAACTGGAGTCTGTCAATCGTGGCCTTGGAGAAATGCAGACAGTTGCCCGTGATGTCGGAGCTCTCAACAAGGTTCTCTCTGGAACCAAAACGCGAGGAATTCTGGGCGAATTGCAACTGGGGCAAATCATCGAAGACATCATGACCCCTGCCCAGTACGAACGAGAATACGCAACGGTTGAAAACTCTAGTGAACGAGTGGAGTATGCCATCAAGTTACCCGGACAAGGCGACCAGGAATACGTCCACTTACCGATTGACTCCAAGTTTCCACTGGCAGATTATTACCGCTTAGAAGAAGCCTATGAAGCAGGTGACAAGGATGAGATTGAACGCTGTCGTAAGTCGCTCTTAGCAAGCGTCAAGCGCTTTGCCAAGGATATCAAGAGCAAGTACATAGCACCGCCTCGGACGACCAATTTTGGAGTTTTGTTTGTTCCGACAGAAGGTCTCTACTCAGAAATTGTACGCAATCCGGTCTTCTTTGATGATTTGAGGCGGGAGGAGCAGATTATTGTCGCAGGTCCAAGTACCCTATCAGCTCTTCTTAACTCCCTATCAGTTGGATTCAAAACTCTCAATATCCAAAAGAGTGCCGACCATATCAGCAAGACTCTTGCCAGTGTCAAGACCGAGTTTGGCAAGTTTGGTGGGATTTTGGTTAAGGCACAAAAACATCTCCAACATGCCTCTGGCAATATTGATGAATTATTAAACCGTCGTACCACTGCTATCGAGCGGACGCTCCGTCACATTGAGTTATCAGAAGGTGAGCCTGCGCTTGATCTACTCCATTTTCAAGAAAATGAGGAAGAATATGAAGATTAGTCACATGAAAAAAGATGAGCTATTTGAAGGCTTTTACCTAATCAAGTCAGCTGACCTGAGGCAAACTCGAGCTGGTAAAAACTACCTAGCCTTTACCTTCCAAGATGATAGCGGCGAGATTGAAGGGAAACTCTGGGATGCCCAACCTCATAACGTTGAGGCCTTTACCGCAGGTAAGGTTGTCCACATGAAAGGACGCCGAGAAGTTTATAACAACACCCCTCAAGTCAATCAAATTACTCTCCGCTTGCCTCAACCTGGCGAACCCAATGACCCAGCTGATTTCAAGGTCAAGTCGCCAGTTGATGTCAAGGAAATCCGTGACTACATGTCGCAAATGATTTTTAAAATTGAAAATCCTGTCTGGCAACGAATTGTCCGAAATCTCTACACCAAGTATGATAAGGAATTTTACTCCTATCCAGCAGCCAAGACCAACCACCATGCCTTTGAAACGGGTTTGGCTTTCCACACTGCAACCATGGTGCGTTTGGCAGATGCTATTAGCGAAGTTTATCCTCAGCTCAATAAGAGCCTGCTCTATGCGGGGATTATGCTGCATGACTTGGCTAAGGTCATTGAGTTGACGGGACCAGACCAGACCGAGTACACAGTGCGAGGTAATCTTCTTGGACATATCGCTCTGATTGATAGCGAAATTACCAAGACAGTGATGGAACTCGGCATTGATGATACCAAGGAAGAAGTCGTTTTGCTTCGTCACGTCATCCTCAGTCATCACGGCTTGCTTGAGTATGGAAGTCCAGTCCGTCCACGCATTATGGAAGCAGAGATTATCCATATGATTGACAATCTGGATGCAAGCATGATGATGATGTCAACTGCTCTTGCTTTGGTGGATAAAGGAGAGATGACCAATAAAATCTTCGCTATGGACAATCGTTCCTTCTATAAACCAGATTTAGATTAACAATTTAAGAAAAATGAGCATTTTTTAGGATAAGAATGTTCGTTTTTTTATGTGAATATGGTATAATAGATAAAATATCAAAATTAAATGAAGTGGGAAATAGAAATGAAATTAAGAAGAAGTGATCGGATGGTTGTCATTTCCAACTATTTGATTAATAATCCTTATAAACTAACTAGTCTCAATACTTTTGCTGAAAAGTATGAATCTGCTAAATCATCCATCTCAGAAGATATCGTTATTATCAAACGCGCCTTTGAGGAAATTGAAATCGGTCATATCCAGACAGTAACTGGTGCTGGTGGTGGTGTCATTTTCACACCATCAATCTCAAGCCATGATGCTAAGGAAATGGTTGAAGACTTGCGTGCCAAGTTGTCAGAAAGTGACCGTATCTTGCCAGGTGGCTATATCTACCTGTCTGATTTGCTTAGCACACCAGCCATCTTGAAAAATATTGGTCGCATTATTGCCAAGAGCTTTATGGATCAAAAAATTGATGCGGTTATGACAGTAGCGACTAAGGGTGTTCCACTTGCAAATGCAGTTGCCAATGTCCTCAATGTTCCTTTTGTTATTGTGCGCCGTGACCTGAAAATTACCGAAGGTTCAACTGTCAGCGTCAACTATGTATCCGGTTCAAGTGGTGACCGCATTGAGAAAATGTTCCTTTCAAAACGTAGTCTCAAGGCAGGCAGCCGTGTCTTGATTGTGGATGACTTCTTGAAAGGTGGTGGAACTGTCAATGGGATGATCAGTCTCTTGCGTGAGTTTGATTCAGAATTGGCAGGTGTAGCAGTCTTTGCGGATAATGCCCAAGAAGAACGTGAAAAGCAGTTTGATTACAAGTCACTCTTGAAGGTAACCAATATTGATGTCAAGAACCAAGCCATCGATGTTGAGGTTGGCAATATCTTTGACGAAGATAAATAAGAGATAGAACTAAAGGTTGGAACGATTGTCCCAGCCTTTCTTTGCAAATAGAATAGAAGGAAGCTTATGAAAACACCATTTATCAATAAAGAAGACTTAGAAGCGATTGTTGCCGAGTTCCCAACTCCTTTTCACTTGTATGATGAGAAGGGGATTCGTGAGAAGGCAAGGGCCGTCAACCAAGCCTTTTCGTGGAACAAGGGCTTTAAGGAATATTTTGCAGTTAAGGCTACTCCAACCCCAGCTATTTTAAAAATTCTTCAAGAGGAAGGTTGTGGAGTGGACTGCTCTAGTTATGTGGAGCTCTTGATGAGTCATAAACTTAATTTCCCAGGTTCTGAGATCATGTTCTCTTCAAACAATACGCCAGATAAGGAATATGCCTATGCGCGTGAATTGGGTGCGACCATTAACTTGGATGCCTTTGAAGATATTGAACATCTGGAGAGAGCGGCAGGCATTCCAGAGATTATTTCTTGTCGTTACAACCCTGGAGGTGTTTTTGAACTGGGGACAGACATTATGGACAATCCTGGAGAGGCTAAGTTTGGCATGACCAAGGACCAACTTTTTGAAGCTTTTGCCATCTTGAAGGAAAAAGGAGCCAAGACTTTTGGAATTCACTCCTTTCTAGCATCTAATACCGTGACCCATCTCTATTATCCAGAGTTGGCCCGTCAGCTTTTTGAATTGGCTGTTGAAATCAAGGAAAAGTTGGGCATTTCGCTAGATTTTATCAATCTTTCTGGCGGTATTGGTGTCAACTATCGTCCAGACCAGAAGCCAAATGATATTGCCTTGATCGGTGAGGGAGTTCGTAAGGTGTATGAAGAGGTTCTTACGCCAGCAGGTCTCGATCAGGTCAAGATTTTCACCGAATTGGGTCGCTTTATGCTAGCCCCTCACGGTGCTTTGGTCACAAGAGTCACTCATAAGAAGAAAACTTACCGTACCTATCTAGGTGTGGATGCATCAGCAGTCAACCTTATGCGTCCAGCCATTTACGGAGCCTACCACCATATCACCAATCTGACACATCCAGATGGACCAGCTGAGGTGGTAGATGTAGTCGGTTCACTCTGTGAAAATAATGATAAATTTGCAGTGAATCGTGAACTTCCTCATACAGAAATCGGTGATTTGCTGATAATTCATGATACAGGTGCACACGGTTTTTCAATGGGCTACCAGTACAACGCCAAACTTCGTTCTGCGGAAATCCTTTATACTGAAGAAGGAAAAGCTCGCCAAATCCGCCGTGCAGAGCGCCCTGAGGACTATTTTGCAACCTTGTATGGCTTTGATTTTGAAGAATAAAATGATAAATAATTGAAAATGAAATTGAAAAACAGATTGCTTTCTAAAAAATAGGCAAAAATCTTGTTTTTCCTTCAAGTCATGATATAATAAAACTATAAAACGTTTTCAAGGAAGGTAACGATATGTCTGAAGAAACAATTGATTATGGACAAGTGACAGGAATGGTGCATTCGACAGAAAGCTTTGGGTCAGTAGATGGGCCTGGTATTCGCTTTATTGTCTTTTTGCAGGGCTGTCACATGCGTTGCCAGTATTGCCACAACCCGGACACTTGGGCTATGGAGTCCAATAAATCACGTGAACGGACGGTAGATGATGTCTTGGCAGAGGCCTTGCGCTACCGTGGTTTCTGGGGGAATAAGGGTGGGATTACAGTCAGTGGAGGAGAAGCCCTCTTGCAGATTGATTTCCTGATTGCCCTCTTTACCAAGGCCAAGGAACAAGGAATCCACTGTACCTTGGATACCTGTGCTCTGCCTTTCCGTAATAAACCACGTTACCTTGAAAAGTTTGACAAACTCATGGCTGTCACTGACTTGGTCCTCTTGGATATCAAGGAAATCAACGAAGAACAGCACAAGATTGTTACTAGCCAAACCAATAAAAATATCTTGGCCTGTGCCCAGTATCTATCAGATATTGGAAAACCTGTCTGGATTCGCCACGTGCTAGTTCCAGGTTTGACAGATAGAGACGATGACTTGATTGAACTTGGTAAGTTCGTCAAGACCCTTAAAAATGTTGATAAGTTTGAAATTCTGCCTTATCACACTATGGGTGAGTTCAAATGGCGTGAACTTGGGATTCCTTATTCACTCGAAGGAGTCAAACCACCAACAGCAGACCGCGTCAAGAACGCTAAAAAACTCATGGATACCGAAAGTTATCAAGACTATATGAAACGTGTACATGGATAAAAAAGAAGCCTGATGGAAACATCGGGCTTTTGACTTGCAAAAAGACTTAGCAAATCAGCTAAGCCTTTTTCTTCTTATCTCGAACGTTGTTTTCCAGCGTTGCGATTTTTGTGTTTTTTCTTGCTTGTGATCGCAGTTGGTTGTTCAGGGGTAACGTCTTTTCGTCCATTTGGTGTAGAGAAAGCACGTGCTTTTGGTGGGTTCTTGGCTAGTTCTTCACGGACTTTTTTGCGAAGTTTTGGACGAACGATATAGTTGACGATAAACTGTTGGAGAATCATCATGAAACCACCGACAACCCAGTAAAGTGTGACACTAGCTGGTGAGAAGAGGGAGAAGACGACGATCATGAGTGGGCTCATGTAAATCATTTTCTTGATTTGTTCTCTTTGCATTTCATCTTCTACTCCGTGAAGTGAAAGGAGCGATTGAAGATAGTAAAGAATACCAGCGCAGGCAACTAAAATCATACTTGGAGAACCTAGAGGAATTCCTAGGTAGCTTGCTTGAGCAACACCTTCAGTATGTTGAGCAGCAAAGTAGATAGCAGAGAAGAAAGGCATTTGAAGGAGGATAGGGAAACATCCTACACCACCAAACATGCTGATGCCGTGCTCTTTTTGAGCGGCAAAGAGAGCCTGTTGGGCTTCGAGTTTTTCTTCTTGAGTCGTTGCTTCTTTGAGACGAGTTTGGTGTGGCTCAAGGACGTGCTTGAGGGCATTCATCTTTTCAGAGTGAAGCGTTGCCTTCCATGATTGGTAGATACCCAGTGGCAAGATAATCAAGCGCACGATAATAGTTACGATGATGATACCAACCCCAAAACCAAGTCCCTTGTCATTGGCGAAGTACTTAATGGCTTCAGCCATAGGCGCTCCGATAGTATTCCAAATAAATCCTGTTGGCTGGCCTGTGGTTTTATCGACATTGACACAGCCAGTTAAGACTAGTAACATAGCCACTCCCATAGCTGAGAGTGCAAAACGTTTAATAGATTTCACTGTTTTTGTTCCTTCTTTAAAAATAATACCTTTCTATTCTACTGTTTTTTTACAAAATATACAATAGTTCTAGAGACCTAATTTGCGATTTTAAAGTCAGGGTAGGGAGGAAAGTTACTCAGTTGGACATCTAAGTAGCTGACTTTTGAAAAAGGTGTGGGTCCTTTGCGGATTTCTTGGATAAATTTTGCCATGATAGCAGATGAGTCTGCTTGGGCTAATATTTCCACTGTGCCATCGTCGTTATTCCATACCCGACCTGTGATGCCACCAATTTCAAGTGCCAAGCTGTAAACACCCCAACGAAAGCCGACTCCCTGTACCCTACCTTGGGCAATCATTCTAACCTTTTGCATACCAAACCCCTTTGATTGTGTTATAATATTTCTATGACTATTATAACCTCAAAAGCCAATTCTGTGGTAAAAAATGCCAAGAAATTACACCAAAAAAAATACCGCAAGTCTTCCTATTTGATTGAAGGCTGGCACTTATTTGAAGAAGCTGTCCAAGCTGGAGTGATGATTGAGAAAATCTTTGCCCTAGAAAGTTATCGAGATCAGTTAGCTATTTTTCCGCAAACTGTCTGGGTGTCAGAGGATATTTTGCTAGATTTGGCGGATTCTCAGACTCCACAGGGAATTGTTGCCGTAGTTCAAAAAGAAGAAATAGGACAAGTTGATTTGAGTCAGGGCAAGTTCTTGTTTTTGGAAGATGTGCAAGATCCTGGTAATGTGGGAACTATTATTCGGACTGCGGATGCAGCAGGTTTTACTGGAGTGATTGTTTCAGATAAGTCGGCAGATATCTACAGTCTCAAGACCCTACGTTCTATGCAAGGCAGTCATTTTCATCTGCCTATTTACCGGATGTCTAGTCAAAGGCTTCTTAAGGAAGCCAAAGAGGCAGCTATCCCAGTGCTAGCAACAACCTTATCTAAAGATTCTGTTGATTACAGAGAACTGCCTCCTATAGAAAATTTTGTACTAGTCATGGGAAATGAGGGGCAAGGAATTAGTCCCCTTATGGCTGAAAGTGCAGACCAGTTGGTCCACATTAGTATGAAGGGGCAGGCGGAGAGTCTCAATGTTGCCGTTGCAGCCGGTATTTTAATTTTCCATTTAAGCTAATTTTAACTTTCTTTGTTATAATCAAGGAAAGATGTTCATAGAAAAGGAGAAAAGATGAATCACACTATTATTCACGACCGCGCAGGTCTCAATCAATTTTATGCTAAGGTTTATGCCTTTGTTGGTCTGGGGATCGGACTATCCGCTTTAGTATCAGGTCTTATGTTGACCGTCTTTCAGTCTCAGTTGGTTTACTTTTTGATGCAGGGACGTCTCTGGTTGACCATTGCAACCTTAGCAGAGCTAGCTCTGGTCTTTGTTGCCAGCAGTATGGCTTCGAAGAATAGTCCAGCGGCTCTTCCAGTATTTTTACTTTACTCAGTATTAAACGGCTTTACCCTCAGTTTTGTGGTGGCCTTCTATACTCCAGGTACAGTTTTATCTGCCTTTGTATCAAGCGCCCTTCTCTTCTTTGTCATGGCGGCAGTCGGTATGTTCACCAAGAAAGATTTGAGTGGCCTTGGTCGGGCTATGATGGCGGCTCTTATCGGTTTGCTGATTGCCATGGTAGTTAATATTTTCTTGGCTAGCGGTTTCTTTGATTATATGATTAGCGTAGCCATGGTCTTGGTCTTCTCTGGGCTGATTGCTTGGGACAACCAAAGAATTCGCTATGCATATGAGCAATCACAAGGTCGTGTAGAGACAGGTTGGGTTGTGTCAATGGCTCTCAGTATCTATCTTGATTTTATCAATCTTTTCCTAAGTATTCTACGTATCTTCGGTCGCAATGACTAGAAGGCCCCTAACATCAGTGTTCAAAGGAGCACTGATTTTTTTATATTTGCTCTTTTCTTTTCTTGGAAATAGGTGTATAATGCTTTTAATTAATTTTTTGAGGAGTAGTTTATGAAGAAAAGTTTTATTCACCAACAAGAAGAAATTTCCTTTGTCAAAAACACTTTTACCCAGTATTTAAAAGACAAACTAGAAGTTGTCGAAGTTCAAGGTCCTATCTTGAGTAGGGTCGGTGACGGGATGCAGGACAACTTATCAGGTGTGGAGAATGCCGTATCGGTCAAGGTTCTCCAAATCCCTGATGCTACTTATGAAGTGGTGCACTCCCTTGCTAAATGGAAACGCCACACTTTGGCTCGTTTTGGTTTCGGTGAAGGTGAAGGTCTTTTCGTCCACATGAAGGCCCTTCGTCCAGACGAAGATTCGCTTGATGCGACCCACTCTGTTTATGTTGACCAGTGGGACTGGGAGAAGGTTATCCCAAATGGACAACGTAACATTGCCTACCTAAAAGAAACAGTTGAGAAGATTTATAAGGCTATTCGCCTGACTGAGCTAGCTGTTGAAGCCCGCTATGATATTGAGTCTGTCTTGCCAAAACAAATCACCTTTATCCACACAGAAGAGTTGGTAGAACGCTACCCAGACTTGACACCAAAAGAGCGTGAAAATGCTATTTGTAAAGAATTTGGAGCAGTCTTCTTGATCGGTATCGGTGGTGAATTACCAGACGGTAAACCGCACGATGGACGTGCACCAGACTACGATGACTGGACAAGTGAGTCTGAAAATGGCTACAAGGGTCTAAATGGTGATATTCTTGTCTGGAATGAGTCTTTAGGTGGAGCCTTTGAGCTATCTTCTATGGGAATCCGTGTGGATGAAGAAACGCTTCGCCATCAGGTTGCCATCACAGGTGATGAAGACCGTTTAGAATTGGAATGGCACAAGGCTTTGTTGAATGGCCTATTCCCATTGACAATCGGTGGAGGCATTGGACAATCTCGGATGGCCATGTTCTTACTTCGCAAGAAACACATCGGAGAGGTGCAAACAAGTGTTTGGCCTCAAGAAGTCCGCGATACTTACGAAAATATTTTGTAGAGAATCGAACCGCAAGGTTCGGTTTTCTTTCTCTTTTCGCTCATAATTTGGTATAATAAACGGTATGAAAATCGTATCAGGAATCTATGGGGGACGTCCCCTCAAGACACTAGAAGGAAAGACGACAAGACCTACTTCGGATAAGGTTAGGGGAGCCATTTTTAACATGATTGGTCCCTACTTTGAAGGGGGCCGAGTCTTGGATCTGTATGCAGGTAGTGGTGGTTTATCTATCGAGGCAGTATCGCGTGGCATGTCCAGCGCTGTTTTGGTGGAGCGAGACCGTAAGGCTCAGGCTATCGTGGCTGAAAATATTCAGATGACCAAGGAAGTTGGGAAATTTCAACTTCTCAAAATGGATGCAGAAAGGGCATTGGAACAGGTATCTGGGGGATTTGACCTCATTTTCTTAGACCCTCCTTATGCCAATGAACAAATCGTAGCAGATATTGAAAAAATGGCTGAGAGGGAGTTTTTTTCTGAAGATGTCATGGTTGTGTGTGAGACGGATAAGGCCGTTGAACTTCCAGAAGAAATTGCCTGCCTGGGCATCTGGAAGGAAAAGATTTATGGAATTAGTAAGGTGACAGTCTATGTCAGATAAGATTGGCTTATTCACAGGCTCATTTGATCCGATGACAAATGGGCATCTGGATATCATTGAACGGGCTAGCAAACTCTTTGATAAGCTCTACGTGGGTATTTTTTTAATCCTCACAAACAAGGATTTCTCCCTATCGAAAATCGTAAACGGGGGTTAGAAGATGCTTTGAAACATTTGGGAAATGTTGAAGTCGTGTTTTCACATGATGAAATGGTGGTTGACGTTGCAAAAAGACTGGGGGCTACTTTCCTAGTGCGAGGCTTGAGAAATGCTTCGGATTTGCAATATGAAGCCAGTTTTGATTACTACAACCATCAGCTGTCTCCTAATATAGAGACCATTTATTTACATAGTCGACCTGAACATCTCTATATCAGTTCATCAGGTGTTAGAGAACTTTTGAAGTTTGGTCAGGATATTACCTGCTATGTTCCTGAGAGTATTTTGGAGGAAATAAAAAATGAAAAAAAAGATTAGATGGCCCTTATATGTCATTGCGGCCTTGATTGTGACTTTCTTGGCATTTGTAGTGCCCTTGCCCTATTATATAGAGGTTCCAGGTGGTTCGGAAGATATTCGCCAAGTCCTTAAAGTCAATGATACAGAAGATAAGGAAGCTGGTGCCTATCAATTCGTTACGGTTGGTGTCCAACATGCCACTTTAGCCCATATGATTTATGCATGGTTGACGCCTTTTACAGATATTCGTAGTGCCCAAGAGACTACAGGTGGCTCTTCCGATGTTGAATTTATGCGGATCAATCAATTCTACATGCAAACATCGCAAAACATGGCCAAGTATCAAGGGCTAAAAACAGCTGGTAAAGATATCGAACTCAAATATCTTGGGGTTTATGTTTTGACTGTGACGGATAATTCGACCTTTAAAGGGATTCTTAACATCTCTGATACGGTCACAGCAGTCAATGATCAGACCTTTGATAGTTCCAAAGATTTGATTGATTATGTCAATTCTCAAAAACTAGGGGACTCCGTCAAGGTCACCTATGAAGAGGATGGGCAAACCAAGTCTGCAGAAGGTAAGATTATCACCTTGGAAAATGGCAAAAATGGAATTGGAATCGGTTTGATTGACCGTACAGAAGTGACCAGTGATGTTCCAATTCGCTTTTCAACAGCTGGTATTGGCGGTCCAAGTGCTGGCCTCATGTTTAGTCTGGCCATCTATACCCAAATAGCTGACCCAGGCATTCGTAATGGCCGCATTGTTGCCGGTACAGGAACTATTGACCGCGATGGGAATGTGGGGGATATTGGAGGTATTGATAAAAAAGTTGTAGCTTCGGCTAGAGAAGGTGCCGCGATTTTCTTTGCCCCTGATAACCCTGTTAGCGAAGAAGAACAAAAAGCGCATCCTGATGCGAAAAATAACTACCAAACAGCCCTAGAAGCAGCCAAAACAATCAAGACTGATATGAAAATCGTGCCAGTTAAAACCCTACAAGATGCAATTGATTACTTGAAAAACAATCCCTAATTTTTAAGTGAAGTTTCCAAACTAGCGCACAAACAGAGAAGATGGTATAATAGTCAAATGGTTCAATTATTATTCACTCTAAGCAGTCATATGCTCTTTATTTATGTGAGTTTTTACCTTTTAAAGGATCTTGTTAGATGGGAAAAGGTTTTAAAAGTGACAGCTGAGAATACAAGAAAAGTTCGTTTATTGATAGCTCTTTTCAGCATTGTAATGGGCTACATCATGAGTTCTTTCTTTATCGGCCTGTATCAGTTGTGGCAAGAAGCGCTTAGAGGATTATTATAAAATCAAGAGTAAAGGAAATAAGTATGGAAAAAATTGTGGTTCAAGGTGGCGATAATCGTCTGGTAGGAAGTGTTACGATAGAAGGAGCAAAGAATGCAGTCTTGCCCTTGTTGGCAGCGACTATTCTAGCAAGTGAAGGAAAGACCGTCTTGCAGAATGTTCCGATTTTGTCAGATGTTTTCACTATGAATCAGGTGGTTCGTGGTTTGAATGCCAAGGTGGATTTTAATGAAGAAGCTCATCTTGTTGAGGTGGACGCGACTGGCGATATCACTGAGGAAGCTCCTTACAAGTATGTCAGCAAGATGCGTGCATCTATCGTTGTCTTGGGACCAATTCTTGCCCGTGTAGGTCATGCTAAGGTATCCATGCCAGGTGGTTGTACGATTGGTAGCCGCCCTATTGATCTTCATTTGAAAGGTCTAGAAGCTATGGGGGCTAAGATTAGTCAGACAGCTGGTTACATCGAAGCCAAGGCTGATCGCTTACATGGAGCTCATATCTACATGGACTTCCCAAGTGTTGGTGCTACGCAGAACTTGATGATGGCAGCGACTCTGGCTGATGGGGTGACAGTGATTGAAAATGCTGCGCGTGAGCCTGAGATTGTGGACCTAGCCATTCTCCTCAATGAAATGGGAGCTAAGGTTAAGGGTGCTGGCACAGAGACCATTACCATTACCGGTGTTGAGAAACTTCATGGTACGACTCACAATGTGGTCCAAGACCGTATCGAAGCAGGAACCTTTATGGTAGCTGCTGCTATGACTGGTGGTGATGTCTTGATTAAAGATGCTGTTTGGGAGCACAACCGTCCCTTGATTGCCAAATTGCTTGAAATGGGAGTGGAAGTGACAGAGGAGACTGAAGGGATTCGAGTTCGCTCTCAACTAGAAAATCTAAAAGCTGTTCATGTGAAAACCTTGCCCCATCCAGGATTTCCAACAGATATGCAGGCTCAATTTACAGCCTTGATGACCGTCGCAAAAGGCGAATCAACTATGGTGGAGACAGTTTTTGAAAATCGTTTCCAACACCTAGAAGAAATGCGTCGCATGGGCTTACACTCTGAGATTATCCGTGACACAGCTCGTATTATTGGTGGCCAAACTTTACAGGGAGCAGAAGTTCTTTCAACTGACCTTCGTGCTAGCGCAGCCTTGATTTTGACAGGTTTGGTAGCGCAAGGAGAAACTGTGGTCGGTAAATTGGTTCACTTGGATAGAGGTTACTACCGTTTCCATGAGAAGTTGGCGCAGCTAGGTGCTAAGATTCAGCGGATTGAGGCAAGTGATGAAGATGAATAAGAAATCAAGCTACGTAATCAAGCGTTTACTTCTAGTCATTTTGGTGCTGTTTTTAGGTGCTCTAGCCCTAGGTATCGGCTTAATGGTAGGTTATGGAATCTTGGGCAAGGATCAAGATCCATGGGCTATCCTGTCTCCAGCAAAATGGCAGGAATTGATTCATAAATTTACAGGAAATTAGGCTGGAGAACCAGTCTTTTTCTAGAGATAAGGAGAAAAATGGATAAAAAAACAAGACAGACACTGATCGGGCTGCTAGTGTTATTACTCTTATCTGCGGGAAGCTACTATATCAAGCAGATGCAGTCGACAGCTAATAGTCCTAAAACAAAGGTTAGTCAGAAAAAACAAGCGTCTGAAGCTCCTAGTCAAGCATTGGCAGAAAGTGTCTTAACAGACGCAGTCAAGAGTCAAATAAAAGGGAGTCTGGAGTGGAATGGCTCAGGTGCTTTTATCGTTAATGGCAATAAAACAAATCTAGATGCCAAGGTTTCAAGTAAGCCCTACGCTGATAATAAAACAAAGACAGTAGGCAAGGAAACAGTGCCAACCGTAGCAAATGCCCTCTTGTCTAAGGCTACTCGCCAGTACAAGAATCGTGAAGAAACTGGGAATGGTTCGACTTCTTGGACTCCTCCAGGCTGGCATCAGGTTAAGAATCTAAAGGGTACTTATACCCATGCGGTTGATAGAGGTCACTTGTTAGGCTATGCCTTAATCGGTGGCTTGGATGGTTTTGATGCCTCGACAAGCAATCCTAAAAACATTGCTGTTCAAACAGCCTGGGCAAATCAGGCTCAAGCCGAGGATTCGACTGGTCAAAACTACTATGAAAGCATGGTACGTAAAGCCTTGGACCAAAACAAGCGTGTCCGTTACCGTGTAACTCTTTATTATGCTTCAAACGAGGATTTAGTTCCTTCAGCTTCACAGATTGAAGCCAAGTCTTCAGACGGAGAATTGGAATTTAATGTTCTAGTTCCCAATGTTCAAAAAGGTCTTCAACTGGATTACCGAACTGGAGAAGTAACGGTAACTCAGTAAAAGATAACATAAACTCCTATGTCACTTGTGGATATAGGAGTTCTTTTTTACTAGTTTAAGCAGGGCTACAATAGACACTGATACTCAAAGAAAATCAAAGTGCAAACTAGGAAGCTAGCCGCAGGTTGCTCAAAGCACATCTTTGAGGTTGCAGATGAAGCTGACGTGGTTTGAAGAGACCTTCGAAGAGTATGAGAAAAAATAATATGTACTGGACTATATTTTGTGATATAATAAAGGATAAGATACTATTTTAGGAGAAGAACTATGGAAGACCCAAGTAGTCAGAATTTGTTGCTACAATTTGTTTTATTGTTTATCTTGACGGTGTTAAATGCCTTTTTCTCAGCCACAGAAATGGCCATGGTTTCACTTAACCGTGCGCGGGTTGAACAAAAGGCAGAAGAAGGAGATAGACGCTATATCCGTCTGCTGAAGGTACTAGAAAATCCTAACCACTTTTTATCAACCATTCAAGTAGGGATTACCCTGATTACGATCTTATCAGGGGCGAGTTTGGCAGAAACTCTGGGACGAGAAATTGCATCTTGGCTTGGAAATGGCGAAACAGCTTATGCCGTTGCAAGTTTTCTATCTTTAGCATTTTTGACTTATATTTCCATCGTTTTTGGGGAATTGTATCCTAAGAGAATCGCTCTTAATCTAAAGGATGCCTTGGCGATTCGTACAGCGCCAGTTATCATTGGGCTTGGGAAACTAGTTAGTCCCTTTGTTTGGCTCTTGTCTGCATCTACCAATCTCTTGAGTCGCTTGACTCCTATGACCTTTGACGATGCTGATGAAAAAATGACCCGTGATGAAATTGAGTACATGTTGACCAATAGTGAAGAAACACTAGATGCTGACGAAATTGAAATGTTACAAGGAATCTTTTCACTGGACGAATTAATGGCCAGAGAGGTCATGGTTCCTCGAACGGATGCCTTCATGGTCGATATTCAAGATGATAGTCAAACCATCATCCAAAGTATTTTAAAACAAAATTATTCTCGTATCCCTGTCTATGATGGAGACAAGGATAACGTGATTGGAATCATTCATACCAAGAGTCTCCTTAATGCGGGCTTTGTGGACGGTTTTGACAATATTGTTTGGAAGAAAATCTTACAAGATCCACTTTTTGTTCCTGAAACTATTTTTGTGGATGACTTGTTAAAAGAACTGCGCAATACCCAAAGACAAATGGCAATCTTGCTGGATGAATACGGTGGGATGGCTGGTTTGGTGACCCTGGAAGACCTCTTAGAGGAAATCGTTGGCGAAATCGATGACGAAACAGATAAGGCTGAAATCGAAGTTCATAAAATTGGAGAAGATACTTATATTGTTCAAGGTACCATGAATCTCAATGATTTTAATGACTACTTTGATGTTGAACTGGAAAGTGATGACGTTGATACCATCGCTGGTTACTATTTGACAGGAGTTGGGACCATTCCAACGACTGAGAAACTCAGTTATGAATTAGTCAGTCAAAACAAGCAGCTTATCCTAACCAATGATAAAGTGAAAAATGGACGTGTTACCAAGGTAAAAGTCCAAATTACCGAAGTTGAAATAGAAGAAGAAACAGAGTAAACTAGAGGCTTTTGTCACCAGGTGTGACGAAGCTTTTTCAGTTGATTTCATACTCTTCGAAAATCAAATTCAAACCGCGTCAACGTCGCCTTGCCGTACGCAAGTACAGCCTGCGGCTAGTTTCCTAGTTTGCTCTTTGATTTTCATTGAGTATCAAAAGATTGTCTCCTAAAAAGAAGTTTGCCCCAAATTCACCCCAAAAGTTTTTGTAAGTTATATGTATTTATCCGAAGAAAATAAAAAAAGCCCTTTAAACTGGGCTTTCTGTTTAAATGAAACTTGAAAAATCAAGTTATAGAAGGCGGTAGACGGATTTGAACCGACGATCAAGCTTTTGCAGAGCCGTGCCTTACCACTTGGCTATACCGCCTTAACGTTTATTATTATACCTTGAAAATGATTTTCAGTCAATAGCTTTTTCAGATTTTTTGTGTCAATAAGCCTAAATATTCTGAAAATTCGTTTACTTTTCTTGAAATCTATGATATAATTGATGATAACCTATACTTTATTTATAAGAGGAGTAAATAAATGAAAAAAAGTCAAGTGCTTGCTGTAGCGGGAGCTACCTTATTAGCGTCAGGAGTTCTAGCTGCGTGTTCAAACACTAGTTCAAATAATGCTAAACTAGCAAAAGATTACCAATATGTTTATCAAACAGATCCAGAAACCTTGGATTATATCGTCAGCAATATCGATTCAACATCATTCGTCACAACAAATGCTGTAGATGGTTTGTTGGCTAATGATAAATATGGTAACCTGGTTCCTTCTATTGCTGAATCATGGACAGTTTCAAAAGATGGTTTGACTTATACCTATAAAATCCGTAAGGATGCTAAATGGGTGACAGCAGAGGGAGAAGAATATGCTCCTGTAACTGCTAAAGACTTCGTTACTGGTTTGAAACATGCTGTAGATGGAAAATCAAAAGGACTTTCAATCGTTAGCTCTTCTATTAAGGGATTAGAAGCCTATATTAAGGGTGAAACAAGCGATTTTTCAACCGTTGGAGTAAAAGCGCTTGATGATCAAACACTAGAATATACCTTGAACCAGCCAGAAACTTTCTGGAATGACAAGACCACTAGTGGTGTTTTGATGCCGGTTAATGAAGAATTCTTAACTTCAAAAGGGGAAGGTTTTGGTGCCCCAACCGATGCTAACTCTATTCTTTATAACGGTCCATTTGTCTTAAAATCTGTAACCCCAAAATCATCTATCGAGATGGCTAAAAATGATGCTTACTGGGACAAAGAAAATGTAAAAATTGAGAACGTTAAGTTCACTTTCTGGGATGGTAAGGACCAAGATGTGATTGCTAAAGGTTTTGCTGATGGTCAATATAGCAAGGCTCGTATCTTCCCTACAAGTTCTACATATGAAAAATATGCAGCTGACTTTAAAGATAACATTTACTTTAATGAACCAGGAGCGGGTGTTGCAACTGTCAGCTTGAACTATGGCCGTACAACCTATAACCACACTGCCAAAACAAGTGATGCTCAAAAGACATCTACTCAGAAAGCATTGCTAAACAAGGAATTCCGTCAAGCCTTGAACTTTGCTGTCGATCGCAATTCTTACTCAGCTCAAACAAATGGTACTGATGGAGCTGCAGTAGCCATCCGTAATACGTTTGCACCTTATAATCTTCAAGTTGGTAAGAAAACATTTGGTGAATTGGTACAAGATAGCTTGGCTAAGACAAATTCTTCTACTTGGTCAAACGTGTCTCTAGCAGATTCTCAAAATGGCCTTTACAATGAAGAAAAAGCGAAAGAAGTCTTTGCTAAAGCAAAATCAAGCCTACAAGCTGAAGGTGTTGAATTCCCAATCCACTTGGATGCCTTGGTAATCCAAGAATCAACAGCGGTTGTAAACCGTGTTCAATCATTGAAACAATCAATTGAAAAAGTATTGGGTTCAGATAATGTTGTTGTAGACTTACAACAAATGACTCAAGCAGAAGCTTTACCAATTTCATTTAGCGCTCCAACAGCTAAAGAGCAAGACTGGGATATCCATACCTTGCTAGGATGGAACCCTGACTATCAAGATCCTTCTACTTTCTTGGATCAATTCGTCCTTAAGGGAGGAAGCACTCGCCTTTACCTTGGTATTGACCAAAACACAGATGCATCAGTAGTAAGCAAACTTGGTTTAGCTGACTATGGAAAATTACTCGATGACGCAAACAGCGAAAACCAAGATGTTCAAAAACGTTATGAAAAATACGCGGTGGCACAAGCTTGGTTGACTGATAATGCTTTGACAATTCCAGTAATGGCTTCTCCAAAAGAAACAGCCGTTTCATATGTTTCAAAAGTTCTACCATTTAGCTCTTCATATTCAGTAGCCGGCCTTAAAGGTGAAAATTCAGGATACTTGAAGTACACTGAAGTTGGTGAAAAAGCAATCACCAAAGAAGAGTATGAAAAAGCTCGTGAAAAATGGTTGAAAGAAAAGACTGAGTCAAACGAGAAAGCTCAAAAAGAATTGGCAAGTCATGTGAAGTAAATAATTTTCAATAGAACTTTCTCTCCATGAGGAGAAGGTTCTTTTGGGATTTTTAAAGGAAATGATATGAAAAAATATATTTTTATGCGTGTTTTGCGGTCATTGGTTTCTATCTTCTTAGTAACAACCTTGACTTACACGATTATCTATACAATGGTTCCTAGAAAATTGATTTTCAAACAGGATACCAACTATAACAAGATTGCGACAACTGCTGATAAACGTGATAACTATGAGAATACCGTTTATGAGCGTATGGGCTATATCGAGTACTACGATACTAAAGAGTTGCAAGAAAAAGCTAGCCAGATGGATGCTTCTGTAACAGTTGAAGCCAATGATACCAACAAGGCTATCTATGAAAAATACATCAAACAAATCGGTCATGGTTGGACCCTGGGAGAATTTACTGAAAGTGGCCAATTCTACGCTACGCGTGAAATCCCGATTTTTGAACGTGTTTTCAAATTCTATGCTAACTTGATTGACATTGATCATACAAATAAAATTCAAGACCCTGAAAATCCAGACTTGAAACGTTACCTTCGTTTTGAAAATGATCCAGCTATCGGATGGTCCTTGGTTGGTTCAGGAACTAAACACAAATATCTCTTGTACTTCAACAGCCAGTTCCCGTTTGTGCATCAAAACTTTGTGAACATTAATTTAGGTGACTCTTATCCAACCTATGCTAATAGCCCTGTTTTACAGGTTATTACTCAAGGACAAGGGCAAACAAAAACATCTCAAGTTCAGTTCCCAACAGGTAAGAAAACTTCTTCTGTAAATATTTACTCAAGAACCTACAAATCACCTAGTCAGGCTGACTCTCGTGAAGTGGCTAACTATGGGAAAGATGATCCATATACTGCAACTGAAAGCAACTACCAATATCCTTCTATGATTGCTAGCTCTGCAGTCGTTGGATTGATCGGTTTGGTGATTTCTTATGCGATTGCTGTGCCACTTGGTTCAGCTATGGCTCGCTTCAAGAATACTTGGATTGATAGCTTTTCAACAGGGGCTTTGACCTTCTTGATGGCTCTTCCAACAATTGCCTTGGTTTATATCGTTCGTTTGGCTGGTTCTTCAATTGGCTTGCCAGATTCATTCCCTATCTTGGGTGCTGGAGATTGGCGTTCGTATGTTTTACCAGCAGTTATCCTTGGTTTGTTGGGTGCTCCTGGTACAGCTATTTGGATTCGTCGTTACATGATTGACTTGCAATCACAGGACTTTGTTCGTTTTGCTCGTGCAAAAGGTTTGTCTGAAAAAGAAATTTCAAACAAACACATATTTAAAAATGCTATGGTACCGTTGGTATCAGGTATCCCTGGTGCCGTTATCGGGGTTATCGGTGGTGCTACATTAACGGAAACAGTCTTCGCCTTCCCAGGTATGGGTAAAATGTTGATTGATTCTGTCAAAGCATCAAACAACTCTATGGTCGTAGGTCTTGTCTTCATCTTTACATGTATTTCTATCTTCTCTCTTCTTTTAGGAGATATTTGGATGACCATGATTGACCCACGTATTAAATTGACTGAGAAAGGAGGCAAATAATGTCTACAATTGATAAAAGTAAATTTCAGTTCGTAAAACGTGACGATTTTGCCTCTGAAGCCATTGATGCGCCAGCTTATTCATACTGGGGCTCAGTGTTTAGACAATTTATGAAGAAGAAATCAACTGTAGTCATGTTGGGAATCTTGGTAGCTATCATTTTGATGAGTTTCATCTACCCAATGTTTTCTAAGTTTGATTTCAATGATGTCAGCAAGGTAAACGATTTTAGTGTTCGTTATATCAAGCCAAATGCTGAGCATTGGTTTGGTACAGACAGTAACGGTAAATCTCTCTTTGACGGTGTCTGGTTCGGAGCGCGTAACTCTATCCTCATTTCTGTGATTGCGACAGTGATTAACTTGGTTATCGGTGTTTTTGTCGGTGGTATTTGGGGAATTTCAAAATCAGTTGACCGTGTGATGATGGAAGTTTATAACGTCATCTCAAACATCCCATCTCTTTTGATTGTCATTGTCTTGACTTACTCAATCGGAGCTGGATTCTGGAATCTGATTTTTGCCATGAGTGTAACAACATGGATTGGGATTGCCTTCATGATCCGTGTGCAAATCTTGCGTTATCGTGATTTGGAATACAACTTGGCGTCACGTACTTTGGGAACACCAACCTTAAAGATTGTTGCCAAAAACATCATGCCACAATTGGTATCTGTTATTGTGACAACCATGACTCAAATGCTTCCAAGCTTTATCTCATACGAAGCCTTCTTGTCATTCTTTGGTCTTGGATTACCGATTACCGTGCCAAGTTTGGGGCGTTTGATTTCAGATTATTCACAAAACGTAACAACAAATGCTTACTTGTTCTGGATTCCATTGACAACTCTTGTCTTGGTATCCTTGTCCCTTTTCGTAGTTGGTCAAAACTTAGCGGATGCTAGTGATCCACGTACACATAGATAGGAGTAGAAATGACAAAAGAAAAAATGTAATTTTGACTGCTCGCGATATTGTCGTGGAATTTGACGTTCGTGACAAAGTATTGACAGCCATTCGAGGCGTTTCCCTTGAACTAGTTGAAGGAGAAGTATTAGCCTTGGTAGGTGAGTCAGGATCAGGGAAATCTGTTTTGACAAAGACCTTCACAGGTATGCTTGAAGAAAATGGTCGCATTGCCCAAGGAAGCATTGACTACCGTGGTCAAGATTTGACAGCTCTATCTTCTCATAAGGATTGGGAACAAATTCGTGGTGCTAAGATTGCGACTATCTTCCAAGATCCAATGACTAGTTTGGACCCAATTAAAACAATTGGTAGTCAGATTACAGAAGTTATTGTAAAACACCAAGGAAAAACGCCTAAAGAAGCGAAAGAATTGGCAATTGACTACATGAATAAGGTTGGGATTCCAGAAGCAGATAGACGTTTTGATGAATACCCATTCCAATATTCTGGAGGAATGCGTCAACGTATCGTTATTGCGATTGCCCTTGCCTGTCGACCTGATGTCTTGATCTGTGATGAGCCAACGACTGCCTTGGATGTGACCATCCAAGCACAGATTATTGATTTGCTAAAATCTTTACAAAACGAGTACCATTTCACAACAATCTTTATCACCCACGACCTTGGTGTGGTAGCAAGTATTGCGGATAAGGTAGCGGTTATGTATGCAGGAGAAATCGTTGAGTATGGAACTGTTGAGGAAGTCTTCTATGACCCTCGCCATCCATATACATGGAGTCTCTTGTCTAGCTTGCCTCAGCTTGCTGATGATAAAGGGGATCTTTACTCAATCCCAGGAACACCTCCGTCACTTTATACTGACTTGAAAGGGGATGCCTTTGCCTTGCGTTCAGACTATGCAATGCAGATTGACTTCGAACAAAAAGCTCCTCAATTCTCAGTATCAGAGACGCATTGGGCTAAAACTTGGCTTCTTCATGAGGATGCTCCAAAAGTAGAAAAACCAGCTGTGATTGCAAATCTCCACGATAAAATCCGTGAAAAAATGGGATTTGCCCATCTGGCAGACTAGGAGGAAGGAAATGTCTGAAAAATTAGTAGAAATCAAAGATTTAGAAATTTCCTTCGGTGAAGGAAGTAAGAAGTTTGTCGCGGTTAAAAATGCTAACTTCTTTATCAACAAGGGAGAAACGTTCTCGCTTGTTGGTGAGTCAGGTAGTGGGAAAACAACTATTGGTCGTGCCATCATTGGTCTAAATGATACAAGTAATGGGGATATCATTTTTGATGGTCAAAAGATTAATGGTAAGAAATCGCGTGAACAAGCTGCGGAATTGATTCGTCGTATCCAGATGATTTTCCAAGACCCTGCTGCAAGTTTGAATGAACGTGCCACTGTTGATTATATTATTTCTGAAGGTCTTTACAATCATCATCTGTTCAAGGATGAAGAAGAACGTAAAGAGAAAGTTCAAAATATTATCCGTGAAGTAGGTCTTCTTGCTGAGCACTTGACTCGTTACCCTCATGAATTCTCAGGTGGTCAACGTCAACGTATCGGTATTGCCCGTGCCTTGGTGATGCAACCAGACTTTGTTATTGCGGATGAGCCCATTTCAGCCTTGGACGTTTCTGTTCGTGCTCAAGTCTTAAACTTGCTCAAAAAATTCCAAAAAGAACTTGGCTTGACCTATCTCTTTATCGCCCATGACTTGTCGGTTGTTCGTTTTATTTCAGATCGTATCGCGGTTATTTACAAGGGTGTTATTGTAGAGGTTGCAGAAACAGAAGAATTGTTTAACAATCCAATTCATCCATATACTCAGGCTTTGCTTTCAGCGGTACCTATACCAGATCCAATCTTGGAACGCAAGAAGGTCTTGAAAGTATATGATCCAGATCAACATGATTATGAGACAGATAAGCCATCTATGGTAGAAATCCGTCCAGGTCACTATGTTTGGGCTAACCAAGCCGAATTGGCACGTTATCAAAAAGGACTAAACTAATAATGGTTTTATAATTTCCATGTCAATTTTTATGGAAATTATAAACCCTTTTTTGTTGGACTGATTTGAAAAGCTTTGAAAGCTCCCTGAAAGAATTTTCGAAAAATTTTAAAAAATTCTGAAATATTCTTGACAGCTGATAAAAAAGGTGGTAAGATAGGAAACATCAAAAAAGAAAGCAGAAAAAGAAATGAATAAGAGACAAGCTGTAACGATGAATCAAAACTTTTACTTTAGCTACTTTAGATAGTGTTTGTAGACATGTCACCATGGATGCAAACAGTTCAAGCAATTTGTTTGTATCTATGTGGCTAAGATTTTTGATTGTGGTCCATATAGATGAATATCTAAATGGACTAGCAAAGTTATAACTTGTTAGATTATTTCAAGCATCCGTTTAGGTATTATCTAGGCGGTTTTTTGTTTTATACTCTTCGAAAATCAAATTCAAACCACGTCAACGTCGCCTTGCCGTACTCAAGTACAGCCTGCGGCTAGTTTCCTAGTTTGCTCTTTGATTTTCATTGAGTTTTATCTTTTCTGAGAAGGAGTTTCATTATGAAAGTTGTTCGAAAATTACTAGCCCCTCTCTTGGTAGTGGGGATCCTCTTGATCTCTCTGATCAGCTTGCATCAGTTGAAGGCGGATAAGAAAAAAGATGTGTTTCGTATCGGTATTTCCCAGTTTATTACTCACCAGTCCCTAGACGCTACTAGAGAAGGTTTTGTGGATGAGCTGGCTAAGCAAGGCTATGTTGAGGGGAAAAATATCGATATTGATTTGCAAAATGCACAGGGTGAGCAAAGAAATCTAAAAACCATTTCCCAGCAACTAGCAGAATCTAGTGATGTCGTTCTAGCCATCGCAACGCCTTCTGCTCAGAGCTTGGCCAATACAACACAAACGACACCGGTTATTTTTTCAGCGGTAACAGATCCTGTCAGTGCCAAGTTGGTTGAGTCAAGAGAGCATCCTGGGGGCAATGTAACTGGGACAAGCGATCAGTCATCAGATGCCATTTCAACCCAAATCAATTTGATAAAGAAAGTGTTGCCAAAAGCTAAAACGATTGGAATCCTCTATACTCAGAGCGAGCCCAATTCAGTTGTCCAAAAGGATGAAGCTAAGCGACTTCTGGAAGAAAAAGGCTTTACCGTTGTTGAAAAAACAATCTTGGACAGTAACAACGTCAAGGTGGCAGCAGAGAGCTTGATGGCAGAGGTGGATATGGTTTTTGTGCCAACGGATAATATCATTTCGTCAACCATGGAAACAGTCAAGCAGGTTTCTATTAAACACAAGGTTCCAGTATTCGGTGGTTCAACAGAAATGATTGCTGTTGGTGGCTTGTATAACTACGGTACCAATTATGAAGAATTGGGGCGTCAGACAGCACGCATGTTGATTCGTGTCTTAAAAGGTGAAAAGCCAGAAAATATAGCAGTTGAGTTGCCTGAAAAACTGGAATTGCATACCAATCAAGAAATGGCAGATGCACTAGGAATTGATATTAGTAAGTTAGAAGGCAAGGAATAAGGAGGTTTAAGATGAATTTTGTGTTATCTAGTTTATCAGAAGGTTTGTTGTGGTCGATTATGGCGATTGGGGTCTACTTGACTTTCCGTATTTTGGATATTGCGGATATGACTGCTGAAGGAGCCTTTCCTCTGGGGGCAGCTGTCGTCGTATCACAGATACAGGCAGGGACAAATCCTTGGATTGCGACTTTACTTGCTTTGCTGGCAGGTATGGTAGCAGGTCTTGTATCAGGAATGCTCCACACCAAGATGAAAATCCCTGCTCTCTTGACAGGGATTGTGACCTTGACAGGGCTTTATTCAATCAATATTAAAATCATGGGTAGCGTGCCCAATCTTTCCTTGGGAGATTCTTCAACTGTCTTTAAACAATTGGCAATCTTAGGGCTGTCAAATGAAGAAGCTGTTTTCTCACTTAGTTTGGCCTGTCTCTTACTTGTTTGTTTGGTCTTGACTCTTTTGATGAAAACAGAGATTGGCTTGGTCTTGCGTTCGACTGGGGACAATATTCCGATGAGTGAGGCCAATGGGGTCAATGTAGACACCATGAAGATTGTTGGTTACATGATTTCAAACGGCTTGATTGCCCTATGTGGTTCCTTGTTTGCCCAAAATGATGGATTTTCAGATGTGACTTCTGGGACAGGAACTATCGTTGTTGGTTTGAGTGCAGTCATTATTGCGGAAGTCTTGATACACGACTTGACCATTGGAGGCCGCTTGTTATCCATCGGAATTGGTGCTATTGTATACCGTTTGATTATTTTAAATATCTATGAAATTCCAAATCTAGATCAAAACCTGGTTCGTCTCTTTAATGCAATCTTGTTAGCCTTAGTTTTATTTGCGCCAGAATTGCAAAAGAGATTAAAGATTCGTGGTCTAAAATTGAGAAATGAATAGGAGGAGAAAGTTATGGCAAGTTTGTTAACACTTGAAAATATTCACAAAACATTTGAAGCAGGGACGGTCAATGAGAACCATGTCCTCAAAGGATTAGATTTAGAGGTTGAAGAGGGAGATTTTATCTCTGTGATTGGTGGAAATGGAGCAGGGAAATCCACTTTGATGAATATCTTGGCTGGCAATCTATCGGTGGATGAAGGGGACCTTTTATTGGCAGGTAAATCCATTAAAAATCTGAGTGTAAGAAAGAGAGCCAAGGATATCGCCCGTGTTTTTCAAGATCCTAAGATGGGAACAGCTTCTCGTTTGACGATTGAGGAGAATATGGCTATTGCATTGAGACGCGGGCAGAAGAGAGGGCTTGGTTGGGGCGTGAAGGAGAAGAATAGAATCCAGTTCCAAGAGGCCTTGAAGGAGTTGAATATTGGTCTTGAAAACCGCTTAAAAGTAGATACTCAATATCTCTCAGGAGGACAAAGACAGGCTTTGACCCTAGTCATGGCAGCTCTAGTGAAACCCAAACTTTTGCTTTTGGATGAACATACTGCGGCACTTGACCCGAAAACTAGTCAAATGGTGATGGATTTGACGCAAAAAATTGTGGAACACCATCAGTTGACGACTTTGATGATTACCCACGATATGAACCATGCGATTGAGTACGGCAATCGTCTCATTATGCTCTATCAGGGTAAGATAGTGGTGGATGTCAAGGGAGAAGAGAAAAAGCATCTGACAGTTGAAGACCTCATGCATCTCTTCCAGAAAAATAGTGGCCAAAGTCTAGTCAGTGATGAATTGGTTTTGGGATAAAGAAAAACACCACACTTTGTAAGACACAAGGTGTGGTTGTATTTTATCTCTTAGACCAAGTTCTCTTCATAAAGAGAAGTAGGATTGGGTAAATCTCTAATCGACCTGCAATCATTGCAAAGGAGAGGAGAATTTTTGAGATAGGACTAAAGATTGAGAAACTAGAAGTGGTTCCTAGAATAGGTCCTATATTATTGAAACAGCTAAAGACAGCACTGGTCACAACCAGAAAATTGTTGCTATCTAGGCTGACAATAAAGATAAGGGATAGCAAAATCATAGAATAGATGACAAAGTACTTGAGAATCTTATGCTGGGTATCTTTGTCAATCACCGTTTTATTAACATGGAGGGTCAAAACACGGTGGGGCGATAGGATTGACAAAATTTGGTTTTTGGCAATTTTTGAAAGGATGAGGCCTCGAATAACCTTGAGTCCACCTGCGGTTGAACCAGCAGAACCACCGATTCCCATGAGGAAGAGAAGGATAAACTGGGAGAAGAGAGGCCAGTTGGTAATATCCCCGTAACCAAAACCAGTCGTTGTAATGATATTGGAAACCTGGAAGAAGGCCATTTCAAAGCTCTTGGAAAATCCTGAGTAGAGATAGAGGGTATTAAGGCTAATCAAGCCTGTAGAAACTAGCACGATGATCAAGTAAGCACGAAGTTCCTCGTCACCAAAGAAGGCTTTGACGCGACGGAGCATGAGGTAGTAGTAGAGATTGAAATTTACCCCAAAAACCAAAACCCCGATACTAACCAGATAGGTAATCAGTGAGCTACCATAGTGGGCAATTCCATCGTTATAGACTGTAAAACCTCCTGTACCTGCTGTTCCCATGGCAATGACAAAACTATCAAATAGGGGCATGCCAGCCAGATAATAGATGATGACAAAGAGGGAGAAGAGAGCTAGATAAAGGAGATAGAGAATCTGGGCAGTGTTTTTTAGTTTGGATACTACTTTACCAAAAACAGGACCAGGAACCTCAGCCTTCATTACTTCTAGGTGGCTATTCTTGGCATTATCCATAATAGCAAGCGCAAAAACAAGCACCCCCATCCCTCCAATCAAGTGGGTAAAACTTCGCCAGAAGAGGAGGGAACGACTGAGAACTGAAACGTCGTTCAGAATAGTTGCTCCAGTAGTTGTAAAGCCCGAACTGATTTCAAAAAAGGCATCGATAACGCTGGGAATTTGCCCAGCAAAAACAAAGGGGAGACCGCCAAAGAAAGACCAAAGGATCCAACAGAGGGCTACAATCAAGATTCCCTCTTTGGCGTAAATTCGTTGATTTTTGGGCTTTTGTAAAATTCCTGAACCGCCTAGTAATACGAGGATCCCTATTGTTGAAAAGAGGGCCGTAAAGACTTGGCTCGATTCACGGTAATAGACAGCGACAGACACAGGAACCAAAAGAAGAACAGCTTCAATCAAAAGTAATTTTGAAAGGAGGTAACGAATCATACTTTTATTCATTTCTTACCTCGCAATCAAGTCATAAATCTTGGTGATGTTTGGCAACAGGGTTGTTACTAGGAGCTTGTCTCCAACTTCCAGCATATCCTCCCCAGTTGGGAAAATAGTCTTGCCCTTTCGAATGATAGCTGCAATCAGAACCCCTTTTTTCAATTTCAGTTGAGAAAGAGGTTTGGCAGTCATTTTATTGGCTTCCTTGATATGGAATTGTAGGGTTTCGATTTGGCCATTGGCTAGATGGTGCATGGCCTGAAGGTCTGAATACTGGGCATTAACCCGACCACGAATAAAGTGCATGATTGTATCTACAGCGATGCTTTTAGGTGTGATGATACTTGAAAAATCAGGCGCATTGATAATCTCGAGGAGACTGGTACGATTGACCTTAGTAATATTTTTCTGCACACCTACCCTGTCAAGGAACATAGAGGTAATCAGATTTTCCTCATCGACCCCTGTTAGAGTCGCAACGGCATCATAGTTTTGAGCACTTTCTTCCAGCAGGATATCTTTTGCGGTACCATCTCCTTGAACGATGTAGAGGTTTGGGAATTTCTCGCTAAAGAAGCTAGCGATTTCAGGATTGATTTCAATAACCTTGGTATCGATACGACTGTCTTTGAGGATACCTAGTAGATAATAGGCAATTCTACCAGCTCCAACAATAAGAAGACTCTTCACGGCACGAGACTTGAAATAATTATGGAAGAGCATCATGTCAACACGGTTACCAGTGACAAAGATTCTATCTTTATCCTGTACAGTCATGTCACCGCTTGGAATGATAATTTGATGATCCCTCTCTATCGCACAGACAATGACATTGCCAAATTTTTTCCGAAAATCAGAAATGGGCATTTGGCAAAGACCACTGGAGGATTTAACAGTGAATTCCATCAAGCTGACCCGTCCACCAAAGAAACGTTCGACAGAGAGGGCGTTGGGGAAGTCAATGATATTCGCGATAGCACGAGCAGCCAAGAGCTCAGGGTTAACGATAAGAGAAAAACCGAGAATATTCTTTTCCTTGAAATAAGAGTTAGAATATTCAGGGTTCCGCACACGAACGATGGTCTCTTTAGCTCCCATTTTTTTGGCTAGAACAGCTGCAATCATGTTCACTTCATCGTATTCAGTCAGGGCGATAAAGATATCACAATCCTGGACACTGGCTTGCTCAAGGATGGTAAAATCGGCCCCGTTACCAAGGATGCCCATGATATCAAAGCGATTAACAATATGATTGAGAACAGCTTCGTCTTGCTCAATCAGCAAAACATCATGCTTTTCTGCAACCAAGGAGCGACAGAGGGCAGAACCAACTTTTCCCCCTCCGACAAGGATAATTTTCATAATAAAACCTACTTCTTCATTATGTAACTATCATACCTTTTTTCAAGAAAAAATGCACCTACTAGCTAATCACCAGAGTTTTTAGTAGGAAATTTGCTATAAGGTAAAACTATACCCTAAGCAATTGAAATAGCTATTAGCACCTTTCTCTGAAATATGGTATGATAAAGGATATACAAGGAGATAAAATGAATAATAATTTACTGGTATTACAATCAGACTTTGGTCTGGTTGATGGTGCGGTATCGGCTATGATTGGAGTGGCTTTAGAAGAATCTCTAACCTTAAAAATCCATCACTTGACGCACGATATCACGCCTTATAATATTTTTGAGGGGAGCTACCGTCTCTTTCAGACGGTGGACTACTGGCCTGAGGGAACGACTTTTGTATCGGTTGTCGATCCAGGTGTCGGCTCGAAACGTAAGAGTGTGGTTGCCAAAACTGCAAAAAATCAATACATTGTCACACCAGACAATGGTACTCTTTCCTTTATCAAGAAACACGTTGGTATTGTAGCTATTCGTGAGATTTCTGAAGTGGCCAATCGACGTCAAAATACAGAGCATTCTTATACTTTCCATGGTCGTGATGTTTATGCCTATACTGGTGCTAAACTAGCCAGTGGTCACATTACTTTTGAGGAAGTGGGACCAGAGCTCAGTGTGGATCGGATTGTGGAGCTTCCAGTTGTAGAGACTATCATAGAAGATCATTTGGTGAAGGGAGCTATTGATATTCTGGATGTGCGTTTCGGTTCGCTTTGGACCTCTATCACACGGGAAGAATTTTACAAGCTAGAACCAGAATTTGGTGATCGTTTTGAAGTGACCATCTATCATGCTGATATGCTGGTCTATCAAAATCAGGTTGTCTATGGCAAATCATTTGCTGATGTGAGAATTGGGCAACCCATCCTTTACATCAACTCTCTCTATCGTTTAGGTCTGGCAATTAACCAAGGTTCCTTTGCCAAAGCTTACAATGTGGGTGTCGGTTCATCTTGGACCATTGAAATAAAGAAAATAGAATCATAAAATAGGAGAATATAGATGAAAAATCAATCAATTAAACAAGTTGTTGCTATCGGTGTTGGGGCTGCCCTCTTTGTTGTCATCGGGATGATTAACATTCCGACACCTGTTCCAAATACAAGCATCCAGCTTCAGTATGCGGTACAGACCCTCTTGTCTATCATTTTTGGCCCTCTAGTGGGATTACTTGTTGGCTTAATTGGGCATGCGGTGAAGGACGCTATTGCTGGCTACGGTCTTTGGTGGACATGGATTATTGCTAGTGGTCTCTTTGGTCTAGTTGTAGGCCTCTTTAGAAAATACATTCGAGTAACTCAGGGTGTTTTTGAATTGAAGGATATTGTCTTCTTTAACCTCATTCAGATTATTGCAAATGCTCTTGTTTGGGGTGTCTTGGCACCACTTGGAGATGTTGTGATTTATCAAGAAGCGGCAGAAAAAGTATTTGCTCAAGGGATTGTTGCAGGTATTGGTAATGCTGTAACTGTAGCTATCGCAGGAACCCTTCTCTTGCTAGCTTATTCACGTACGCAGACTCGTTCAGGAAGTTTGAAAAAGGACTAAGATAAAGGAAAAGGCTGGGTGACCAGTCTTTTTCACTGTTTATTGGCTAGTCAGATAACCAGTCTAGGATAGGAATCTTGTTGGCGCTAAGATTTTAAGAGAAGAGACTGCAAGAAGGGGTTAATTTATGATAAAATAGAAGTCTAAGAAGCGAATGAAGAGAGTAAGATGAAAGAAGCTATAATTGAGTGGAAGGATTTCTCTTTCCGGTATGAAACACAACAAGAACCGACCTTGAAAGGAGTGGACTTGACCATTTACAAGGGAGAGAAAGTCTTAATTGTTGGGCCATCTGGGTCAGGCAAGTCTACCTTGGGTCAGTGTTTGAATGGAATTATTCCAAATATTTACAAGGGTCAGATGTCTGGAGAATTTTTGATCAAGGGGCAAGTGGCCTTTGATATGAGTATCTATGATAAATCTCATCTGGTTAGCACGGTTTTGCAGGATACAGATGGGCAGTTTATCGGTCTGTCTGTGGCAGAGGATTTGGCTTTTGCTCTGGAAAATGACGTGACAGCTCTAGATGACATGAAAAGTCGTGTTCATAAATGGGCTGAAAAGCTAGATCTTATTTCTTTACTGAATCAGCGTCCTCAGGATTTGTCCGGTGGACAAAAGCAGCGAGTCAGTCTGGCTGGTGTCTTGATTGATGAGAGTCCGATTCTTTTGTTTGATGAGCCGCTCGCCAATCTGGATCCCAAGTCAGGTCAGGATATTATCGAATTGATTGACCAGATTCATAAGGAGGAGGGGACGACGACCCTTATTATCGAGCACCGTTTGGAGGATGTTCTGCATCGCCCTGTCGATCGGATTGTCTTGATCAATGATGGTAGTATTCTCTTTAATGGGAGCCCTGACCAGCTACTGGCGACTGATTTATTGACCCAAAATGGAATTCGAGAACCCCTTTATCTAACCACTCTCCGTCAATTGGGTGTGGATTTAGTTAAGGAAGAACAATTAGCAGATCTAGATAGCTTGTCCATCTCAAAATGTCAGGTTCAGTTACAGACGGAATTGGCAAAAGAGACGTCAGAATTGCAGTCACTTTTTAGATTAGAGGATGTTTCTTTTGCTTATGATGATAGACCGATTTTAAAGTCCCTACATTTGGATATTAAAAAGGGTGACAAGATTGCCATTGTTGGGAAAAACGGAGCAGGGAAGTCAACTCTAGCCAAGACTTTGAGTAGCTTTATCCAGACGGAAGGTCGCTATCTGTGGGAAGGGCAGGATATCAAAGAAGATTCTGTTGCAGAGCGGGCGGAACGAGTAGGCTATGTGCTGCAAAATCCTAATCAAATGATTTCGACCAATATGATTTTTGATGAGGTGGCTCTGGGGCTTCGTTTGCGAGGTGTAGACGAGCAGGAAATTGAAACGAAAGTCTATGAAACCTTGAAAATCTGTGGTCTCTATGAATTCCGTAATTGGCCTATTTCTGCCCTGTCATTTGGTCAGAAAAAACGCGTCACTATTGCCTCGATTTTGGTCTTGGGGGCTGAAATTATCCTCTTAGATGAACCGACAGCAGGTCAAGACCAGAAGAACTATACTGAGATTATGGAATTTCTCGAAGAACTGCATCAAAAAGGGCATACGATTGTTATGATTACCCATGATATGCAATTGATGCTGGATTATTCAGACCGAGCTCTTGTCATGGTGGATGGGGAATTGATTGCCGATACTGATCCAGCTAGTCTGTTGAGCAATCCTGAGTTGTTAGTAAAAGCCAATCTAAAAGAGACCTCTATCTTCAACTTGGCTAAGAAACTAGACGTGGATCCACTTGCTTTAACGGCATTTTACAAAGAAAGGAGAGAAGGATGCAAGCTAAATTAATCGGTTACCAGCATAGAGATACTGTGATTCATCGCTTGTCAGGAGCTGGGAAACTCCTCTTTTTCATCCTCGTGTCATTGGCGGCCATGATTAGCTATGATACCAGACTGCTTGTGCTGATTGCAGTCTTTTCAGTCTTTCTCCTCTATTTGTCAGAAATTCGTTTTAAAGATGTTTCCTTTGTGGCAGTTTTTGCGACTGTATTTGCTGTTTTAAATGTCTTTATGGTCTATCTCTTTTCTCCTGAGTATGGGGTTGGACTTTACGGAGAGAGAAATGTGATTTGGCAGGGAATCGGTGCCTACACTTTGACCAGTCAAGAGCTCTTTTATCTGCTAAATCTGGCCATTAAGTATCTTTGCACCATTCCTCTAGCTATTATCTTTTTGATGACAACTCATCCTAGTCAGTTTGCTTCTAGTTTAAATCAAATTGGTGTGCCTTACAAGATTGCCTATTCTGTCAGCCTGACCTTGCGCTATATTCCAGATTTGCAGGAAGAATTCTTTACTATCAAGATGTCTCAGGAGGCGCGTGGGATGGAATTATCCAAGAAGGCTTCTCTTATGCAACGAATCAAAGGCAATCTGCGCATTATTACTCCCTTGATTTTCAGTTCCTTGGAACGCATTGATACCATTGCGACCGCCATGGAGCTTCGACGCTTTGGGAAAGAGAAAAAACGCACTTGGTATAGTTATCAGGCCTTGAAAAAAGGAGACTATCTTACCTTGCTCTTGGCAACCTTGTTTTTAGTAGCTAGTTTACTACTTATTTTGCAGAATCAGGGACGATTTTACAACCCTTGGAAATAGTATTGTCAAAGTTTTCATTAGATAAGTAAAGAGAAATTATTCTATAACTTTTTATTGATAGATTGTATGAGAAATAAAGTTAATAATTGTATGCTTGAAACTTTTTGACAAAATATGAATTAGTTTGTATATTTTACAGTAGAATTTACACTACAAAATCAAAGTTATTCAAATATAATCATTTTTAACTAAGTTCAGTGTCACAATGTAGAGACGATATAAAATAGTAAAAGTATTTAATTTAAATCGTGTTAATTTCATTTTGTATAAACATGGGAAAATATTGAATGTATATAATGACGGGAGATGATTTACAATGATAAGTTTAGAGCTGTTGTCTGAAGAAAATAGTTTAGACGTCTATTTTTTTGAAAAAGAGAATCAAGAGTATTTTGAGCGGAATTTACCTCCTAGACTAGCTAACTATTTTGATTTAGAAGGTTTTAAAGAAATTACGAGGGAATTGTTAAGGGAACAAGAGAATCATGATGTCTACATGCATCTTATTAGAGATGCACAAGGAGTTATGGTCGGAAGAATCAATTTGAGTGTTTTAGAGAATAATCGAAAAACAGCAGAGCTTGGGTATAGGATTGGGGAAAATGTTAGCAATTTAGGTTATGCCAGCGAAGCGGTTAAACTCGTTTTAGAAAAAGCCTTCACGACTTATGGTTTCAATAGAATCATTGCAGGAACGGCAACAGGTAATCTAGCCTCTCAGAGGGTGCTTTTAAAAAATGGCTTCATCTTTAGTAGGGTTATAGAAAATGACTTACAAATTCATAATGAGTGGCTTCATACAGCAGTATTTGAAATAACGAGGTCATAATATCATCATTCCCAGTCCACAGATAGGTATAAAAGAGTAAGCAATTTTTGCATATATTTAAGAATTTTCTCCTAGAAACCCCAAGAAATAGCTTGAAAAAATTGAAAAAATCAAGTCGTTTCTATTGACAATGATTCTGAAAGTGTTATACTAAGAAAGTAGTTTCGCTGATTTACTTCAAACCTGTTGTGAGGTAAGTTAACGATGCCTTAACCACGCTGTTTGCTGAGCTTGACTCCGGGCAGTGTGGCTATTTTTTTGCAATGGTGAAAGGAAGCAAGTCATGACAAATCACATTGTATTATTTGAACCTCAAATTCCACAAAATACAGGCAATATCGCGCGTACTTGCGCTGCGACCAATTCTCCCCTCCACATCATCAAGCCAATGGGCTTTCCTATTGATGACCGCAAGATGAAGCGAGCTGGATTGGATTATTGGGATAAACTAGAGATTTATTTTTACGAGAGTTTGGAGGATTTCATGTCTCAGATGAAGGGCAAACTCTATCTGATTTCGAAATTCGCGGAAAAAGTCTATTCTGAGGTGGATTTATCGACTGAAGAAGACCATTATTTTCTCTTTGGACGTGAAGACAAGGGTTTGCCTGAGGACTTTATGCGCGAACATCCTGAGAAAGCTCTCCGTATTCCTATGAATGATGAACATGTTCGCAGTCTCAATGTGTCTAATACCGTCTGCATGATTGTCTACGAAGCCCTCCGCCAGCAGAACTTTGCAGGTCTTGAGCTCATTCATACCTATGAAGTGGATAAATTGAAATAAAAAATGAAAATGAAAATGAACAAAATGCTTGCGCTTGCAAGCGTTTTTTGTTATGATAAAAGAGTCTTCAGGGCAGGGTGAAATTCCCGACCGGCGGTAAATTTGACTAGCTATTTTAGCTTTCTTGTCGTTGTCTTGTCTCGATATACTTTAAGTATTATCCTCTACTGCGACGCCTAGATAAATCTAAAATATCTTAGCCAAATAAGTCCGCGAGCGCAAGCTGATGTGGTGAGATTCCACAACCGACAGTATAGTCTGGATGGGAGAAGACGAAAGAATAGCTTTGTCTGTTCTGATAGATTTATAGCTAAACTGTAACCGCTTGCTTTAATTTCCTTAATAGAGTGAGAGGGAACTTTTGGGATATAAAAAGTGAGAATAGATAGAGGAATCCTTTCTAACTTCTTCTGATTTTATAGAAAATTGGAGGAACCTGTTATGACAAACACACGTCGACTTTCGACCATTGCGATTCTATCAGCCATCTCATTTGTGCTGATGTACTTTGACTTTCCGCTTTTGCCAGCGGCGTCTTTCCTCAAGATCGAATTTAGTATCTTGCCAGTTCTTGTGGGCTTGGTAGTCATGGATTTGCCTGCTGCTCTAGGAGTTCTCTTGCTTCGCTCACTCTTAAAATTGCTTCTTAATAGCCAGGGAGTGAATACCTACATTGGTTTGCCAATGAATATCGTAGCTTTGGGAGTTTTTGTCATTGTATTTGCTTTGATTTGGAAAAAGGAACGAACAACCCTTCGTTTCCTACTAGGCTCTCTAGCTGGGACTATTGGTTTAACCGTGGCTATGTTGGTTCTCAACTATGTTTACGCTGTTCCTTTGTACGCTAAGTTTGCTAACTTTGATATTGGAAAAATTTTGGGACTTTCCAACTACCTAATGACTATGGTGTTGCCTTTTAACTTGATTGAGGGTGTCATCTTTTCCGTTTCATTCTGGTTGTTGTATGTTCTCTTGAAACCAACCTTAAAACATTATGAAAGATAAACAAACATTTTTAATGAAGGGCAGTTTTGCCCTTTTACTTTTCGTTATTCTTGGCTATATGGTCAAATTTTACCCTGAAACGCTGGTCGGTTTTGACCAACCGATACAGACTGCCGTTCGAGGAGACTTGCCAGATTACTTGACTATTCTTTTCAGGGCCATCACACGCTTGATTGATATTCCAGTGATTATCACTTGGGTTGTCATTGCAGTTTTTGTTTTTTATCGTAAGCGGTGGAAGATAGAAAGTTTCTTCATGCTGGGAAATCTGGCTTTGACAGCTCTTTTAATCGTTACCTTTAAAAATATCTACCAGCGCCCACGACCAGCTATTTTACACTTGGTTGAGGAGAAGGGATTTTCCTTTCCAAGTGGCCATTCTCTGGCTGTAACCTTGATGGTTGGTTCTCTGATTGTCATTCTCAGTCAACGGATTAAAAATCCAGTCTGGAGAAAAATCGTGCAAATCGTCCTTGCTCTCTACCTAGTCAGTGTGTTGGTATCAAGGGTCTATCTGGGAGTTCACTATCCATCAGACGTCCTTGCCAGTCTCTGTGTGGGCTTGGGAGTCTTGTTTATCGAATTTCCCTTCTATGACAAGCTTCGCTTCCAATGGCGATTTAAAAGCAAGCAGAAGTGAGATAGGTCTTGCAAGAATGGTAAAAATCTGATAAACTAAGTAGTAATTGAATAGAAATCTGCAAGACTAGTAACTCAAGGGAAGTATATCAGGGAGGAGAGCCGTGACTGCAAGCTCTCTATATGAAAGCTGGGTGAATTCACTTGCGCATGGATTTAGAAATGAAGGTCTGACTTGTCAGATGAAAACGGATGGTACCGCGTGTCAACGCTCCGAGTGGAGTTTTTGGCATGTGGTTTTCTTTTTATCTGATAAGCGACTGATGGAGGAATTATGTCAACTATTGAAGAACAATTAAAAGCGCTTCGTGAAGAAACGCTGGCTAGCTTGAAGCAGATTACTGTTGAAAATGAAAAAGAGATGCAAGATTTGCGTGTCTCAGTCCTTGGGAAAAAGGGTTCACTTACTGAAATCCTCAAAGGGATGAAAGATGTCTCTGCTGAGATGCGTCCAATCATTGGGAAACACGTCAATGAAGCTCGTGATGTCTTGACAGCAGCCTTTGAAGAAACAGCTAAGCTCTTGGAAGAAAAGAAAGTCGCTGTACAATTAGCTAGCGAGAGTATCGATGTGACGCTTCCAGGCCGCCCAGTTGCGACTGGTCACCGTCATGTTCTCACACAAACCAGTGAAGAAATCGAAGATATCTTCATCGGTATGGGTTACCAAGTCGTGGATGGTTTTGAAGTGGAGCAAGACTACTATAACTTTGAACGTATGAACCTTCCAAAAGACCACCCAGCCCGTGATATGCAGGATACTTTCTATATCACAGAAGAAATCTTACTCCGTACTCACACGTCTCCAGTTCAGGCGCGTGCTATGGATGCTCATGATTTTTCTAAAGGTCCTTTGAAGATGATCTCGCCAGGGCGCGTCTTCCGTCGTGACACCGACGATGCGACTCACAGTCACCAGTTCCACCAAATTGAAGGCTTGGTAGTTGGGAAAAACATCTCTATGGCAGACCTTCAAGGAACGCTTCAGTTGATTGTGCAAAAAATGTTTGGTGAAGAGCGTCAAATTCGTTTGCGTCCATCTTACTTCCCATTCACAGAGCCATCTGTTGAGGTGGATGTTTCTTGCTTCAAGTGTGGTGGAGAAGGCTGTAATGTATGTAAGAAAACAGGTTGGATTGAAATTATGGGGGCCGGTATGGTTCACCCACGTGTCCTTGAAATGAGTGGTATCGATGCCACTGTTTACTCTGGATTTGCCTTTGGTCTTGGACAAGAACGTGTAGCTATGCTTCGTTACGGAATCAACGATATCCGTGGATTCTACCAAGGAGATGTCCGCTTCTCAGAACAGTTTAAATAAGATTGAAACCTGAAACACAGTCCTAGTCAGCTACTCTTGATGAGAAATGGTGAGGACTGACTCGAAGAAAAAGAAAGGAATTGAAAAGGTCTTACTTGGTGGGACCTTACAATTAGAATTATGCTTGTATCTTATAAATGGTTAAAAGAATTGGTGGACATTGATGTTCCATCACAAGAATTGGCTGAAAAAATGTCAACTACAGGGATCGAGGTAGAAGGTGTCGAATCACCTGCTGCTGGTCTCTCAAAAATTGTCGTCGGTGAGGTCTTATCTTGCGAAGATGTGCCAGAAACTCACCTCCATGTTTGTCAGGTTAACGTTGGCGAAGAAGAAGCACGTCAAATCGTTTGTGGTGCTCCGAATGTGCGTGCTGGTATCAAGGTTATGGTGGCTCTTCCAGGTGCTCGCATCGCTGACAACTACAAAATCAAAAAAGGAAAAATCCGTGGCTTGGAGTCACTTGGGATGATCTGTTCACTTGGTGAATTGGGAATTTCTGATTCAGTTGTGCCTAAGGAATTCACAGATGGCATCCAAATCTTGCCAGAAAATGCCGTTCCTGGGGATGAAGTCTTCTCATACCTAGACTTGGATGATGAAATCATCGAACTTTCTATCACACCCAACCGTGCGGACGCTCTTTCTATGCGTGGAGTAGCTCACGAAGTTGCAGCCATCTATGACAAGGCGGTCAACTTTAAAGAATTTACTCTTTCAGAAACTGACCAAGCTGCAGCAGATGCTCTTTCTGTGGGCATTGAGACAGACAAGGCGCCTTACTATGCAGCTCGTATCTTGGACAATGTTACTATCGCACCAAGTCCACAATGGTTGCAAAACCTTCTCATGAACGAAGGAATCCGTCCAATCAATAACGTAGTGGACGTGACCAACTACATCCTTCTCTACTTTGGTCAACCAATGCACGCCTTTGACTTGGATACCTTTGAAGGAAATGACATCCGTGTGCGTGAAGCGCGTGCTGGTGAAAAATTAGTGACCTTGGATGGTGAAGAACGTGAGTTGGACGTGAATGACTTAGTTATCACTGTCGCAGACAAGCCAGTAGCCCTTGCAGGTGTCATGGGCGGTCAAGCAACAGAAATCTCTGAGAAATCTAGTCGTGTCGTCCTTGAAGCTGCAGTCTTCAATGGAAAATCTATCCGCAAGACCAGTGGTCGCCTCAACCTTCGTTCTGAGTCATCTTCTCGCTTTGAAAAAGGTATCAATGTGGCAACTGTTAACGAAGCCCTTGATGCGGCAGCTAGCATGATTGCCGAACTTGCCGGTGCAACTGTGCGCAAAGGCATCGTTTCAGCGGGTGAACTTGATACCTCTGATGTGGAAGTTTCTTCAACCCTTGCAGACGTTAATCGTGTCCTTGGTACGGAGCTTTCATATGCTGATGTCGAAGATGTCTTCCGTCGTCTTGGCTTTGGTCTTTCTGGGAATGCAGACAGCTTTACAGTCAGCGTACCACGTCGTCGTTGGGATATCACAATCGAAGCAGACCTCTTTGAAGAAATTGCTCGTATCTATGGTTATGACCGCTTGCCAACCAGCCTTCCAAAAGACGATGGTACCGCTGGTGAATTGACAGCCACACAAAAACTCCGCCGTCAAGTTCGTACAATTGCTGAAGGAGCAGGTTTGACAGAAATTATCACCTACGCTCTAACAACTCCTGAAAAAGCAGTTGAGTTTACGGCTCAACCAAGTAACCTTACTGAACTCATGTGGCCAATGACAGTGGACCATTCTGTCCTCCGTCAAAATATGATCTCAGGTATCCTAGATACAGTTGCTTACAACGTGGCTCGTAAGAACAAAAACTTAGCCCTTTACGAGATTGGAAAAGTCTTTGAACAAACTGGCAATCCAAAAGAAGAACTTCCAAATGAAATCAACAGTTTTGCCCTTGCCTTGACAGGCTTAGTTGCTGAAAAAGATTTCCAAACAGCAGCAGTGCCAGTTGATTTCTTCTATGCTAAAGGAATCCTTGAAGCCCTCTTTGCTCGTTTGGGACTCCAAGTAACTTATACAGCAACATCTGAAATCGCTAGCCTTCATCCAGGTCGTACAGCAGTCATTTCACTCGGTGACCAAGTTCTTGGTTTCCTTGGTCAAGTACACCCAGTCACTGCTAAGGCTTACGATATTCCAGAAACTTATGTGGCTGAGCTCAACCTTTCAGCCATCGAAGTAGCCCTTCAACCTGCTGCTCCATTTGTGGAAATCACGAAATTCCCAGCAGTCAGCCGTGACGTTGCTCTTCTCCTCAAGGCAGAAGTAACTCACCAAGAAGTTGTAGACGCTATCCAAGCTGCCAGCGTGAAACGTTTGACAGATATCAAACTCTTTGACGTCTTCTCAGGCGAAAAATTGGGACTTGGTATGAAGTCAATGGCTTATAGCTTGACCTTCCAAAATCCAGAAGACAGCTTAACGGACGAAGAAGTCGCACGCTATATGGAAAAAATCCAAGCATCACTCGAAGAAAAAGTGAATGCAGAAGTACGTTAACTCATCAATCCATCCTTCGGGGTGGATTTTTGCTTTTCACATAACAATTCAGGATCAAAAATAGATAGTTGAGGAACAGAGAAGATAAATTGGAGTTTACCAGTGTATAATGTACTCATAACTCAAAGTACCCTAAGATTTTTTACTAACAATGAGGATGATAAAAATGGACAGAAATCATTGTAAAGGCTATCAAAAAGGAGTATAATGAGTGCAAGACATTTCGGAGGTGAAAGATGCTAGAAGTAAGAAGTCTAGAGAAAAGTTTTGGATCCAAGCAAGTTTTGTTTGGTATTAACTTTCAAGCGCGACCAGGTCGTATTTTGGGATTAGTAGGGAAAAATGGTGCTGGGAAGACAACGATTTTCCATAGTATTTTGAAATTTTTAGAATACCAGGGAGAAATCAGTCTAGATGGTCAGGATATTCGTCAAGAGACCTATGCTCGGATTGGATATCTGCCTGAAGAACGCAGTCTCATGCCTAAATTGACAGTCCTTGAACAAGTTCGTTACTTGGCGACTCTAAAAGGTATGGATGCCAAGGAGATCAAGGAAAAACTCCCTCAATGGATGAAGAGGTTGGAAGTCAAAGGAAAGCTGACTGATAAAATCAAGAGTCTGTCAAAAGGAAATCAGCAGAAGATTCAGCTGATTATTACTCTGATTCATGAGCCAGACTTGATTATTTTGGATGAGCCTTTCAGTGGATTGGACCCAGTTAATACAGAATTGCTCAAACAAGTCATTTTTCAAGAAAAAGAACGTGGGGCAACCATTATCTTTTCTGACCATGTCATGACCAACGTCGAGGAGCTTTGTGACGATATTCTCATGATTCGAGATGGCCGTGTGGTCTTGCATGGGCCAGTTCAGGATGTCCGCAATCAATACGGGAAAACGCGTCTCTTTGTTTCAAGTGAGCGAAGCAAGGAAGAATTGGAAAACCTTCCTCATGTCAAACAGGTGAGCTTGACCAAACAAGGCAGTTGGAAATTGATCTTGGAGGATGAGAGTGCTGGAAGGGAACTCTTCCCAATCTTGACTCAGGGGCAATACATCGCAACCTTTGACCAACAAGCGCCAACAATTGATGAAATCTTTAAACTAGAATCAGGGGTGGAAGTATGAGCAATATGTGGGTTGTAATGAAGGAAACCTATCTTCGACATGTCAAATCGTGGAGTTTCTTCTTTATGGTGATTTCACCATTCTTGTTTATCGGTCTCTCTGGAGGAATTGGCTATCTCCAAGGCTCTTCTATGGCTAAAAATAGTAAGATAGCAGTAGTAACAACTGTGCCATCTGTGGAAGATGGGCTCAAGGGTACTAATGGTATCAACTTTGATTATAAGGATGAAGCCAGTGCCCAAGCTGCTATCAAAGATGAGAAAATCAAGGGTTACCTAACTATTGATCAAGAGGATAGTGTCCTCAAGGCCGTCTATCATGGTGAAACTTCTCTTGAAACAGGCATCAAGCTAGCAGTAACCAATAAGCTTAACGAACTGCAATACCAACTCAATCGATCGGCAGCCAATTTGTCACAAGAACAGGAAAAACGCTTGAGTCAAACCGTTGATTTTACTGAGAAGATTGATGAATCTAAGGAAAACAAAAAAATTGTTCAAACCATTGCGGCCGCAGGGCTTGGTTTCTTCCTCTATATGATTTTGATTACCTATGCTAGTGTCACTGCCCAGGAAGTAGCTAGTGAGAAAGGAACCAAAATCATGGAGGTGGTCTTCTCTAGTATCCGAGCTAGCCATTATTTCTACGCTCGCATGCTGGCTCTGCTTCTTGTGATTTTGACCCATATTGGCATTTACGTCGTGGGTGGACTTGCTGCCATTCTTCTCTTTAAAGACCTACCAATCTTGGCACAATCTGGTATTTTAAACCATATAGGAGAGGCTTTCTCGCTCAACACCTTATTGTTTGTCTTGGTTAGCCTCTTTATGTACGTTGTTTTAGCAGCCTTCCTAGGCTCTATGGTTTCTCGCCCTGAGGATGCAGGAAAAGCCTTGTCGCCTTTGATGATTTTGATTATAGGTGGTTTTTTTGGAGTGACAGCTCTAGGTGCAGCTGGTGACAATCTCATCTTGAAGATTGGTTCATATATTCCCTTTATTTCGACTTTCTTCATGCCGTTTAGAGCTATTAATGGTTATGCAAATGGGTTAGAAGCTTGGATTTCGCTTGCTATTACGATTGCTTTTGCAGTAACGGCAACAGTCTTTATCGGACGCATGTATGCTAGTCTCGTTCTGCAAACAGATGATTTAGGTCCTTGGAAAACCTTTAAACGTGCCTTATCTTATAAATAGAAGAGCCTCGCATAAGCGAGGTTTTTTAGAGATAAAAAGAGTGGAATTCAGAAAAATATTTTTCATATCTATTGACTTTTAGGGGTGAAATTTGGTATTATAGTAGGCGGTATTGTTTACCCCATTTGAAAGGCCCCGGAACCTTCCAAATACTTTTCGATGGGAAGGAACACCCATCACCGTAAACAAAAATCGAACTATATATAGGAGAAATCATGAACAAAACAACATTTATGGCTAAACCAGGCCAAGTTGAACGTAAATGGTACGTAGTTGACGCAACTGATGTACCACTTGGACGTCTTTCTGCAGTAGTTGCTAGCGTACTTCGCGGAAAAAACAAACCAACATTTACACCACACACTGATACAGGTGACTTTGTGATTGTTATCAATGCTGAAAAAGTTAAATTGACTGGTAAAAAAGCAACTGATAAAATCTACTACACTCACTCAAACCACCCAGGTGGATTGAAACAAATCTCTGCAGGTGAGCTTCGTTCTAAAAATGCAGTACGTTTGATTGAGAAATCAGTTAAAGGTATGCTTCCACACAATACTCTTGGACGCGCTCAAGGTATGAAGTTGAAAGTATTTGTTGGAGCTGAGCACACTCACGCTGCACAACAACCAGAAGTTCTTGATATTTCAGGACTTATCTAAGGAAAGGAACAATAAAGTATGTCACAAGCACAATATGCAGGTACTGGACGTCGTAAAAACGCTGTTGCACGCGTTCGCCTTGTTCCAGGAACTGGTAAAATCACTGTTAACAAAAAAGATGTT